>JAKASY010000125.1 GCA_021817625.1 Bacillota bacterium
TCTCCCTCCTCCTTCTGCTCACGATCGCGCCCTTCGGCCTCGGGCGTGACCTCGTCTACTATGAGGGGGCTTCGTTCGTGCCCGTTCCCGCCCTGGTCGCGTTCCTCGTTGCCCAGCGCTACGTTGCTCGGGGCTTCGCCTTGAGCCGCGTTAAGGGGTGATGCCGTCGTGAGCATGGCGACCGAGCTAGCCGAGTCGCCCACCCTCCTGCGGTCCATCGCGCGGCGCGCCGCCGCCGGGGAGCTGCGGGAGGCGCTTATGCGTGCGTCCGTGGTGGTGCGTGCCCGCGCGACGCAGCTCGTCCTCCTCACGGGCATGGGAAGCTCGTACTTCGCCGCCCACTACGGGGCCTGCCTGCTGGAGGCGGCCGGGAGCGCGTCGGTGGCCTTTGACTGCGGAGACCTTCTGGCCTCGCACCCGGTGCTTCGCCGGCAGGGCGGGGTGCGCGTCGTCGTGTCCCAGTCTGGGCGAAGCGCGGAGATTCTGGACCTGCTCGATGTCTGGGCGGGGGAAGGGAAGAAGGGCGCCACCTGCCTGGCCGTGACGAACGAGCCCGCGAGTCCTCTCGGGCGGACGGCCGACATCCTGCTCGAGCTGCGCGCCGGTGTCGAGGAGGCGACGTCCTCCAAGACGTATTTCGGGACGCTCGCCCTGGTGGCGCTCTTGGCCGGTGCCGTCGCGGAGGGCGAGGCCGCGATTCCGGTCGCGCTGGAGGCGGCGGCGGACGCCTTGGGAGAGTCGGTCCGCGCGGCGCCAGCGCCCGAGGCGCTGGCGCTCTGCGCGCACATCGAGGCGGGGCGAAACCTTGTCTTTCTTGGCAAGGGTACGGGGTGGTGCGCCGCCCAGCAGGGCGCCCTGATCGCGCAGGAGGCGGCGCATGCCGTCGCCAGCGCGGCCACCTATGGTCAGTGGCGGCACGGCCCGAGCGAGCGGGCGTCCGCCGACGTGGTGCTGGTAGCGGCGCCTGGCGACGTGGGCGATCCGGAGGTCGAGAGAACCCTGGCCGAGTCCGCCGAGCGTGGCGCGGTGATCGTTCGCCTGCCCGGTGTGGGCCTGCCCGCGTGGCGGCGTGCCTTCGACCCCGTGTACCCCGTCTACGGCGCCCTTCTCGAGATGGGCAGGCGCAGCGGGCGGGAGATTGGGCGACTGGCCAACAAGGTCACCGGCCGGTGAGCACCCCGGAACTCGTGGTGGCCGGTAACCTCAACGTCGACCTCGTGGTTGGCAAGGTGGCCGACTGGCCCGGGTGGGGGCGCGAGGTGCTGGTCGGGCACGCCGACCGGCGACCGGGCGGGATCGCCCACGCCGCCTTCGCCCTCGCCGCGCTGGGCGCGCCTGTGGCCGTCGTGGCGTGCGTCGGCGACGACGATGCGGGGAGCTATCTCGTGGATGCGCTTGCGGCGGCCGGCGTCAACGTCTCGGCCGCCCGCCGCGTCCCCGGCGAGGCCACCGGCCTGTCCCTCTCCGTGGTTCGAGACGACGGGGAGCGCACGTTCTTCACCTACCAGGGCGCCCTCCTCGCCGAAGCGCCGGACGTGCTGCTTGGCCGGACGCCCGACGCGCCGCGCTGGGTCCTGCTGTCCGGGCTCATGCTCCTGCCGGAGGCGCCCGCGGCCGACGTCGTGCAGGCGATGGGGCGAGTGCGCGCCGTCGGAGGCGCCGTCGCCGTCGACCCGGGCTGGGATCCAGCTGGCTGGCCCGAGGCGCGCAGGCAGTGGGCACAGGCGATCCTGCGCGCCGCGGACGTGGCCCTGGTCAACGAGGACGAGGCGCGGGCGCTCGGCCTCCTCGAGAGCCCCACGGCCGGGGCTGCTGGCGGCCTCGTCGCGATCAAGCAGGGGGGTAGGGGGGCCACGCTGGTCGGGGGCGACGGCGAGCACCGCATAGCGGGGGCCGCGGTCGAGGCCGTGGACACGGTGGGCGCGGGCGACGTCTGGAACGCGGCCTTTCTCTCGCGTCTCCGCGCCGGCGCCTCGCCGCCCCAGGCCGCCGCGTACGCCAACGCCATGGGCCGACGGTACGTGGCGGGAGACGTCGGCCCCGACCGCTACCCCCGCGAAGGCTGACGGCAGACGCGCCAACTGCTGCCCCTACAAGTGTCGGTTCTACGATCCGGCCCAGCCCGGCTCACGCATCGGGCGCCAGGGCCTCGTGCAGCGAGTCCGCCGGCCCGCCCGCTGGCATGCGCACGGCCACGCCGCCGCGCGCGTAGAGCACCCATGCCTCGCGCACGGGCGTGCTCATCGCCGCCTCGAGGGCGTAGGCGTAGAGCGCGAGCTGCCCGTCGTAGCCCCGCGCCCGGGCGTGCGCGGCCGCCGCCGCCTCGCTGCGCTCCGGCAGGCGGTCGGTCTTGAGGTCGACCACCACGACGCCGTCCGCCTCGGCGAACACCAGGTCGGCGCGGCCGAGGACGATGCCGCCCGTAGAGGTGCGCGCCGACACCGGCGCCTCCACGGTGCGCCGAGGCGCCTCGCGCGCCCGCCGCACGAGCGGGTGCGCCAGGGCGGCGCGCGCCAGGTCCAAGACCTCCTCGCCGTCGCTGGCGGCGAGCCCCTCGTGGCCGGCCGCCGCGACAGCCAGGGAGGGTAGGTCGACCTGGCGCTCGCCCAGCGCCTGGGCGAACACCGTGTGGACCGCGACGCCGAGGCGCCGGGCGCGCTCGCGGTCCACCCAGGATCCAGGCGCGGTGTCCGCGCCGGGCAGGGTGCCGTCGCTCTCCGCCCCGGAGGGACGCACGATCGGCGTCGCGCCCGCCCGGGCGCGCAGCGCCTCGCGCATGGCCCAGAGATCACCTGGCCCTTCGGCCAGGGCCGCGGCCGGCAGACGCTCGGGGCGCGGCACCGGCTCGGCCGCCGGCACGGCACGCACATGCTCGACCCCGAGCGCCTCGAGGGCGTCGGCCACGCCCGGCCCCTTCTCGAGGCCCGCCGCCCTGCGGATGAGGCCGCCCACCGATTCGGCCGCCGCCGCCTTGACCGGCGCGTCGGGCACGACCACGACCTCGCGCGCCCGCGTGAGCGCGACGTAGAGGAGGCGGACGCGCTCGGCCTGGGCCGCCAGGCGGTCGGCCGCCCGGAGCTCGGCCGTGCCGGGGGACTCGGCGGCGGGCTCGCCCCAAGGCGTCCGGAGCCAGAGCCCGGCGCGGGCGTCGCGCGCGGAGGCGTACAGGTGCGCGCGCTCGCTGGGAGGGCCTCCCCAGAGGTCGCACAGGACGACCACGGGGAATTGGTTTCCCTTCGCCTCGTGCACCGTGAGGAAGCGGACCACGCCGCCCGTCGGCAGGGGGTCGGCGGCCGGCGCCGGGTCGGGCACCGCGTCGTCGTCGCCCGCGGCCATGCCGACGCCGGCGAGGGCCGCCGCCACGTCCGCCATGTCGCCCATCCCGCCCGGCCGCCGCTCTTCCAGCGAGCGCACCGTCTCCAGCACGCGGGAGAGGGCGCGCGCTCCGGCCTCGCCCTCGCCCAGGACGGCGGCGCCGGCCAGGTCCAGGCGCTCGATCAGGGCGAGAAGGCGCTGATTGGGCAGCTCGGCGCGCGCCAGGGCCGCGTCGCGCAGGGCCTCGATCGCGCGCGCCAGCACCGAAGGCGCGTACGCCGGGACGGGCGCCTCCAGGTCGAAGCGCCCGCCGAGCTGGGCGAACCGCCACAGGTCCTCGTCCGAGGCGCCCACGAGCGCCGTGCGCAGGGCGGCGGCGACGGCGATCGGGCTGTGCGGCTGCGCTACGGCCAGGAGGAGACGGGCGGCGTCGCGCGCCACGCCCGCGCGCCAGATTCCCTTGTCGCGCTCCGCCCCATGCGGGATGCCGAAGCGCTCGAGCGCCTGGGCGTATGGCGGGTACGCGGTGCGCGTGCGGAAGAGGAGGGCGACGTCGCCGGCCTCGAGGGCGTGTCCCTCAACCCGCCAGGGAGCGTCGAGCGCGGCACGCAGGTGCGCCGCCACGAGCTCGGCCTCGATCCGGCGGGTGCCCTCGAGGTCGGCCGCTTCCGGCGCCCCACCCGGCACGAGGACCTGTATGGGAGCCGGCGCGTCCGCCGCCGCCGGGCCGCGCCCGCCGACCAGGGCCCGGTAGGGGACGGGGCCCTCGGCCATGAGGGGAGGGCACACGCGGTTCGGCAGCTCGAGCAGCGGCGTGCGCGCGCGGTGGTTGTCCACGAGCGGCAGTCGGCCATCGGCGGGGAAGCGCTGGGTGAACTCGATGTACGTCTCGAGGTCTGCCCCGCGGAAGCGGTAGATCGCCTGCTTGGGGTCGCCGACGACGAACAGGCGCGCCACGGCGCCCGCCGGCGCTGGCTGCGGCGGGCCGGCGATCAGGCGGAGGAGACGGGCCTGCAGGGGGTCCGTGTCCTGGAACTCGTCGACCAGGACGGCGCTGTAGCGCTCTGCCGTTCGTCGCTGCGCCTCGGTGTCCGACTCGAGCAGGCCCACCGCGCGGCGCAGGAGGTCGTCGAACGTCGCCACGCCCATGGCCTGGCGCTCCGCTGCGGCGAAGGCGGGGTAGGGGGCGAGCCAGCGCAGGAGGGCGGCGGCGGCGCGCTCCCCGGCGCGCGCCCTAAGCTCGCCCTGGGCCGCGCGCAGCGCCCGGAGCACGTCCTTGAGCTCCCGCAGGGCCTCCTTGGGCTGCCAGTTCGCCTGGCTCCCCAGATTGGGCACCGGCAGCTCGAGCCGGCAGGCGGCGGCGACGCGCTCGGGGCCGCCCCACATGGCCAGCTCGCCAAGCGCGGCCGCCAGTTTCGGGCCGGCGCCCAGCGCGGCGTCCGCCTCCGTCCGGCAGGCGGGGGACAGGCGCTCGAAGGCAGTGAGCGCCTCGCGGATGCGGCCCTCGAGCTCGTCGGCGGCCGCCTGCGGCACGGTCGGAGGCATGGGGGGAGGATACGCGTCGGGCGAGAGGCCGGTGGCGAGCTCGAACAGGGTGCGCGCTCCGACGGTCAGGCCGAGGTCGCGCAGCGCCAGAAGCGGGGCGGGGTCGTCGGCCGCCGCCCGTTCGAGCCAGCGGCGGAAGTGATGGCGTGCGAGCGCCCGGGCCTCGTCCTCCTCGAGCACGTGCGTGGCCGGGTCCCACTCGGCCGCCTCCGCCTCCTGGGCGAGCAGGCGCTGGGCGAAGCTGTGGATCGTGCCGATCGCCGCCCCCGGCAGCTGGGCCTCGGCCGCGCGGGCCCACTCGGCCTCCTCGCGCGCGAGCTCGAGCCTCAGGCGCACCCGCATCTCCTCGGCGGCGGCGCGCAGGAAGGTGACCACGGCCATGCGCCTGAGCTCCGTGCCCTGGCGCAGGAGGGCGACCACGCGGGCCACGAGCGCGGTGGTCTTGCCCGTGCCGGCTCCCGCCTCGAGGGCGATGGCGGCCGCGAGATCGCCCTCCACGCGGGCGCGGGCCTGGGCGTCGACGCCGCTCGCGCTCACGTCGCCTCGCCCCAGGCCCCGGCCGCCCCGGTCACGTCCTGGTCGAGGCCCTTGCGCGCCGCCCGCCGCACGACGTCCCCGGGGCATACCGGCCGGAAGCGGCAGGTGCGGCAGTTCGCGCCGGAGCGCGGGCGCGGGCCGTAGCGGCCCTCTTCCATGCCGTCGAGGATGGCGGCGAGCGTGGCCTCGAGCCCTGCGCGCCCGCGCGCCAGGTCGGCGCCGCGCAGCGTGGCGGTGGCAAAGCCGCCGCGGGCGGTGACGGACACGTAGGCGCCGTTCACCGCGGCGAGGTCGCGATGCCAGGCGCCTGCGACCGCCAGCATGTACAGCGGCAGCTGCAGGCTTTCGGGTGTCACCTCGGGCCTCGGCAGGTGGCGGCCCGACTTGTAGTCGACGACCCATAGGTGCGCCGTCTCGCCGCTCTGCCGCTCCTCGGCCACCCGGTCGACGCGGCCGCGCACGGCCAGGCGCCGGCCGCCGAGGTCGAGGGTGAGCGGCGAGGCGCCGTCGGGACCGAACCGCCACTCGCTGTCGAGCGTGATTAGATCGCCCGTCCGGATGCCGACCAGGACGGCGTGGGCCAGGTCGGCCAGGAGCGCGCGGCGGTGCACCGGGGTGAGCGGGGTGGGGGGGAGGGCGTCGAACAGGGCGTCGAGCGCCGCGCCCAGGCGCTCGCGCGCCCACGGCATGTCCGCCAGGGAGAGGGGTTCGCGCTCCTCGCTCCGGGCCTCGCGGCGCAGGCGCTCGAGGGCGGCGTGCGCGACCTGGCCGATCTCGGTGGGCGAGGGCTCGGCGTCGTCGAGGGCGTCCTGCTCCTCCTCCTCGTCGAGCCCCGCCAGGCGGGCGAGGAAGTCCTGGTACGGGCAGCGGCCGTAGGCCTCGAGCAGGCTCGCGGACCAGCCGGCCGGCGGCGGCGGCGGGAGGGGGGGCCGGATTTGTCCGTCCCAGGCCGT
>JAKASY010000126.1 GCA_021817625.1 Bacillota bacterium
CGCCGCCGGAGCCTGTTTGAAGGAGTTCGCCAATACCTGCCCCACCGCACCCCCGCCGCCGCACCCCTGATCGGGGCGGCGGCTTTTTCGTGCGCCCGGGCGAGCGGCCTAGGCAAGACATGCAGGCTTCTGGAAAGTTCGGCAGAACAGCCCACCGTCGTGCCGCCGTCAACACCTTCTCGTCAGAAAGAAGTGTGCCCATGCGCGTTCGGGCGTTTGGCTTGGCAGGCGTCGCCGCGACGCTCGTGGTCGGCGCGCTCGGCTTGTCCACGGTTGGGGCCGACGCCGCTCCCGCGCCGCGGTATCTCCCCTCCCACCTCACCGTGGTGTCGCCCACGCTATTCGATCAAAGCGCAAGCGGCTCGCCCTGAGCCCGTCCACCCCGTGGACCTTCGGGCTCGTTCTTCCATCGGCCGATCCCGCGGGCCTCGCGGCCTATGCCCAGGCCGTCAGCAACCCGATGTCTTCGCCCTCGTACCACCAGTACCTGGCGAACGCGGCGCTCATGGCCCGCTACGGGCCTTCACCGAATGTCGTGTCTCAGCTCGAGGCGTACCTGGCGTAGAAGGGCTTCACGACCTCGGTGTCGGGGCAGATCCTGGATGTGTCGGGCACGGTCGGTCAGGTGGACGCCGTGTTCGCGACCCACCTCGAGAGCGTCACACCGCCCGGACCCCAGCCGCCCGGCGAGCGCCACGGCCGCTTCGGGGGACGGCCACCCGGCCCCGCGACGGCGCCCGACTCTGCGCTCTCGATCCCGCCGGCCCTGGCGGTCGCGGCCGGCGTCACGGGCCTCGTGCGCAGCGACCTTGCGCCGCTTTCGACGACCATGCAGTTCACCGCCGCGAGCCACGTGACGTACGCCCCGGCGTCGGCCATGCACCCGACGCCGCCCGGCGGCGTGGCCAGCGCCACGCAGGGGCCGATGACGGTCACCGCCCAGCTCCTCGACGCCGGCCGCATGGCCCCCGGCATGGCGGTGCACTACCTGGTCACGGTGACGCTCAACGGGGCGCCGGACACGGCCGCCAGCCTGCTTGGCCTCTCCGGCCCGTTCGCGGGCGCGCCGGGCTTCGTCGACACGACCGTCACGAACGCGGCCGGGCAGTTCGCGCTCGACTTCACCACGTCGCAGGCGCAGACGCTGAGCCTGGCGATGACCGTCGGCGACGGCAAGAACAGCGTGACCGTCCAGCTCCCGGCGGCCGTGTTCGCGGGCCCCGACGTGAACACGTGCAACCTCGGCGGCGGGGCGACCATCTGCCCGTTCAACCCGGCCCTGAACTCGCTCAATGCCGCCTACGGCGCGACCGCCCTCAGCGAGGTTCCCGCGAGCAAGGGAGCGGCCACCCTGGCCGTGTTCACCGCCGGCGCCGTCACCGCGCCGTCCGTGGCCGACGTCGGCGAGTTCGCGTCCACCTTCGGCCTGGCTCCGCCCAGCGTCAGCGTGGCCTACGCCGGCGCCAGCGCCCGCCAGCCCACCGACGCCACCTGCGCTCCCTTCCTTCCGGGCTACGAGGTCGAGCGGAGCCTCGACCTGCAGATGCTGGAGACCGCGTCGCCCGGCGCGAACATCCAGATCTACGAGTCGGGGAGCCTGCGCGACGCCCTGAACCAAGTCGTGCGGCAGGACAGCGCCAAGGTGTTCAGCGTCAGCTACGGCGCCGGCGAGATCGCCCAGGCCAACTACGACCCCACCTCGCAGGCCACATGGCACCCCTTCGCCGAGGAGGCCAACGTCGAGGGCATCACGATCAGCGTCGCGGCGGGCGACAGCGGCGCCTTCGAGGGCGCAGTACGGGCTGTCGAGCCCCATGCCGTCCTACCCGTCGAGCAGCCCGTACGTGAGCGTTCTGGGCGCCACGGAGACCTCCGTCAGCCCGGCGAGCAGCGTGCAGCTGAGCGCGCTCTGGGGCGGCAATCTGGGCGGTGAGCTTCCCACGTCGACCCTCCTGGCGTTCCTCTCCGCCGAGAACATGATGGGCGGCGGGATCAGCAGTCTTGAGCGGAAGCCCTTCTACCAGCGCCTCGCCCGCCCGGAGCCTGGCCGCGTGAACCCCGACTTCTCCTTCGACGGCTCGGTGGTCACGCCCGGGATCCTGGCGTTCTTCGACGGCACCCTCTACCTGTTCGGCGGCACGAGCACGGACGCCCCGCTGTTCGCCGGCTGGGTCGGCGACCTGAATCAGGCCCTCGGCGTACCGCTCGGCAACATGAACCCGGCGATCTACGCGCTCCCTTTGCGGGACCGGAGCTTGGTCATGCCGGTGGCCTTCGGCAATAACGGCGTGTACTCGGTCCCACCCGGCCTGAACCCGGTGACCGGGCTCGGCACGCTCAACGTGGGCCAGCTCTACGCTGACCTCTCCAGCGCGATCGCGCCCGGTCCCCCTGGCCCGGGCCCTCACGGCCCTCCGGGGCCCGGGCACCACGGCCACTGAGTCCCGCAGCGCGATAGTCCAGGCCACGAGCACGAACGCCGCCCGCACGGGCAGCGTTCGGTCTGGTCTGGGTAGCGGCCGGACCGGTTTGGGGCCTGCGGCCGTATGCACGCGGCGGGCGCTCGGCTTCCTTACTGGCGGGGGGCGGGAACGCGTAGCGAGCGGCCTCACGCTGCACCGCGGGCACAAGTGCCTGCTTCTTCGGCACGTTTTCCGCAGGTCGTCGGGCCATGCCACCGCAGACTTGGTGCCACAGGTGCGCATTCCGGTAACGTCGGCCTTCGTACCGCGCTCCTGGTTCCGCTGCGCGCCCTCGACCGAGCGACTGCTCGTAAGCCTTGGCGAGTGGGCCTGGGCAGGGGCGGCTCTTCTTGTTCTGAGGGGGAAGCCGCTCTGAAAGACCTAGAGTCTTGTGGATGCCGTGGTCGTTCTCTCATAATTGCATACGACTGGGCGCTCCCCCGCGGTCACGCCTGCACCTCGATAATCTGGGCCTGGGCCGGCATCCCCACTGTCAGAACGGTCGCGGCGACGATGAGCGCCCCTGCCGCGGCGAAGAGCGTGCCCAGGGAGAAAGCACCGGCGAGGAGACCCGTGATGAGGCCGCCCAAAGGCGTCGCGATGGTGCTCACGGCGCCGAGGGTGCCGAACACACGGCCGCGCAGGCCATCGGGAACGGCGCGCTGGACAGACCAGGTGACCATGGTCTCGAGCACGCCGCCGCACACGCCGAACCCTGCCAGGCATAGGAGGTCGGGCAGCACCGACGGGATACGGGAGAGAGCGACGATGCACAAGCCCGCCGTGCAGGCCGTGGTCGCCAAAGCGGCGCGCAGGGAGAGTCGCCGGCCGACATTGCTCGCCACCGCGCTCCCCGCCACAACGCCGAGCAGGACCGCAATGCCGAACAGGCCGTAGACGAAGGCGCCGGCATGCAGGACCTGGCGCACCCAGGCGACGTCCAGGAATGCCACCGGAGCGAAGGCAAAGTTCGCGAGCAGCGCCAGGGGCAGCGCGCGCCGCAAGAAGGGGCTCCGCCAGATCACACGCTGGCCCTGCGCCACATCGTTGGCCAGGGCGCGGACGGCCGCTCGGATCCCATGCGCAGCCTGGCGCGCCACCGGCGACCGGGCGCCCAGGCGGAGAAGCGTGAGCGAGACGACCGAGGCGGCGAACGAGACGCCGTTCAGGCCGAACAGCACGACCGGGCCCAGGAGGCCGAGGATGAAGCCGCCAAGCGAAGCGCCGGCCAGCTGGGACAGGGCCGCCGCGCTCTGGTTCATGCTGTTGGCGGCGTTCAGGTCCTGATCCGCCACGACGGCAGGGAGGAGAGCGGACGCCGCGGGATTGAAGAGCTGGGATCCCAGCCCCAAGACAAAAACGAGGGCCACCAGAGCCACGACGGGCAAGTGGTTGGCCCTAGCGGCACCGAACAGGGCGAAGGCCAGGATGGCGCGCCCCACGTCGACCCAGACCATCGTCGCGCGTCGATCCCAGCGGTCGACCAGGGCCCCGGCCACGAGCCCGAAGACCGACGCGAGGCCGAGGATGCCGCCGACGAAACCAAGGTCCGACCGACTACCCGTGAGGCTGAGGACCATCCAGTACACGGCCATGAAGAAGAGTTGATTACCCACCTGCGAGACCCACTGCCCGCCCACCAGGATGAGCAGGTTGCGGTTGCGCCACAGTCCGACGGGCACGTCGGCGTGGGCCGACCCCACCTGTTCGCCCATGATCGCCCCCCCCCCGTGCGTGGCCGACGATGGGTTCTGGGACGATCGTGGGCCGGCCCTCCGCCCTGAGGCCGGGGCGGGTCGGTCGCGGGGCGGAGTGCGCCGGCGGCCCGTACATGCCGTTCCGGATGCGTGGCACACGAACCCGTTCGGAAAACGCTCAACGCCCGCGCCGCCCGCGGTGCGGCGGGGACTCGTGCGACAAGAACCGGTGTAGAAGGCAGTGAACGAAGACGGCCGAGCGTCACGGCACACGGGCGCCCATCGTCGAGGAATGGGCTGACCCCAGGTGTATACCGAGGTACCCCGAAGGTCGACGACCCAACCGTCCAAAACCAGACCCTCCCTCACCAGCACCTGGTGACCCCAACCTGCCTTTGCAACCGTATGTCGCGTGAGATGCCGGCGCCTAGGTCACCCGTCCATCACTTGTCACGTGGACATGTGCGCTGACCTCGATCGGCATCGTCCTGAATCGGTACGGCCAGCTCGATGCAAGGGCGGGCGTCTCGGCGCAGGCCATTCTGCCGAGACCGGTAATGTCCACGCCCTGCTCCTTGAGGCGCCCGAGAAGGCCCTTAAGCTCTTCGAGAACCGCGGCGGCTGCGAGCACGTTCAGATCCTTTCGCTCTGGCGTGTTCAACGTAACGCCTTCGGCCTCACGCGCCTCTGCGACGAGGTTCATGCTAAGACTGCCACCGGTCGTGTTGACGCGCCGACGAACCTGGATGGAGCGTATCCGCAGCGTCATCGGGTGGCGGAGTCCACTCATCGGCACGATCAAGTCCGCGTACGGCTGCTGCCCGACCAGGTAGCCGAGCACGGCCGTCTGCCGGGGCGAGAGGCTTCCCACCATACGACCGTCGGCAAAAAGGGCCGTACCGGCCGATCGAAAGCCCGATGGATCGCTCGTAAGAATGGGCAAGAAGGCGCCCTCACAGCGTCCGACGCTGTCCGAGAGGAAGCGCCACACAGGCATGGCCAGGGACCCGTTGAGCGTCGAGTCTGTGCTTCGCATGTGCGTGAAGAGTTTGTAGCCGACTCCACCCGGCACCTGAGCGTGCAGAATGACCCGAGCAGACGGCTCCGCGACAGCGGCGTACGCTTCGATCGGGAACTCGGCGTCGCGAAACATGTAGTCGAATAGGGCGCGACCGTCCTGACGCGCCGCCGCCCCGCCGACGAGCAGGGAGCCCGTAACGGACAGGTCGACCCGGCGTGCGCTGCGCGCCTGCACGCCGAGCAAGGCATCTCCTACGTTAGCCCCGATCGCGCTGCGAGCGACCGGCTGGGCGTTGCCGCCGCCGGCTCCGCCGCCGGCTCCGCCACCGGAGACGGTGGCCGGGTTCGTGCCTGTGAACCATTCCGTGGTGACCTCGACGCGACCGCCCTTCGCCAGGTCGATGCCAAGCGACGTGACAAGCGCCCGCTGATCCACGGCCAGGATCTGCGTGCACCCGGTCAGGCTGAAGACACAGGCTGCCAGGAGTAGCGGCCCAACCCTGCGCCTGACGGTCATGGACCGCCAAGCCTCCCACTGGCCAGCCTGTGCCTCTGGCCCGGGTGCAGCGCCAGTATGACTGGAACCGCGATCCCCAAAAGCACCACGGCAAGATTCCACGCCAAAGAGAAATGCTCACGGCGTACAGGAGACACCCAGATGCCTGCAGCGATGGTGCCGGCGACAGCAAGGCCGATTGCCAGGTACCGCTTGGAGATGCCCGTCAAGGGGGAGAGAACCTCGGCGGCCAGGACAGGGTAGGCCGCGGCCACCACAAGAGCAAGGGCCTGCCAGACCAAGAGCAGGTATACCTCGAGCTTGTAAGTCGGGAGCCACTGCCACGTGACCGTCCCGCTCACTGTGACGAACGGGAACTGAAGTTGTGACGCAAGGCGGGGGCTGAACACCAGCAGTGGCAACTCGACGCTCAGGAGGATGAGGAAAGCGGCAAGGGCGTTGGCCGCCATGAGTCCGGCGAGGCGCGGTCGCGGGTACGTGCGCGCCCCCACGACGAGCGCGGCCAGGAAGCCCCGGGCCATGCCGAGGCATGCCGCCAACAGGACTGTTGAGCGCGACGACAGTGGCGGTGCCTCGAGCACGATGGCGTCAAATCGCGCGTTGGCAAAGGCCGAGATCGGA
>JAKASY010000127.1:0-2562 GCA_021817625.1 Bacillota bacterium
GATCTATGTACATGAGGTAGCTGTTGATCGTGAACAGGATGAGGAGCACCCAGCCGATCTCGCCCAGGTAGTGCTTGTAGACGATGAGGCCGGGGTCGGGGGAGCTCGCGTACTTGGACATCGCCGGCAGGCCCCAGCCGACCGTCAGGGCGTAGGACGGGAGGATCAGCGCAAGGCCGGAGATCAGCCAGGCGATCATGATCGCCCTGCGCACGAGGCGCTTGGAGTTGTGCGTCTCCTCCGAGATGGTGGTGGCCGTCCCAAGTCCCGTGAAGTCCAGGACCGAGAAGATCACGCCCAGGAAGAGCGGGTTGAACTTGCCCGCGATCGGCGTGAGCGTGAACGGCTCGAGGCTGTTCTTCGATCCCACCGCGAAGACGATGATGATCGCCGTCACGACGAGGAATGCCACCTCGAGGAAGCCCGACCACATCGTGTACCGGGTCGACACCCGGATGCCGCGGTAGGACACGTACGTGCCGAACAGGAGGATGATGACGGCCATCGGTGCCCAGGCCCAGCCGGTCTTGGAAAGCGTCGTGCTGAGCAGGTAGATGAACGAGCTCAGCCCCAGCACGGCAAACGCCGGGCCGGTCAGGTTCTCACCCATCCAGAACCACACGGCCATGACGCCTCCGCCGCCGCCGAGGCCGCGGGCCGAGTAGGCATAGTAGCTGCCGGAGTTGACGATCACGCTCGAGAACTCGGTCGGGACCACCATCCACAGGCCGTAGATCGCCCATGCGACGAGCACGGCCAGCGGCGTGGCACCGGCGGCGAACGCCGCGGTGCCGACGAGAAGGATCGCCACGTCGCCGGCGGGGCCGACGAACGAGAAGGACTGGAACACGCCCTCCCAGAGGCCGACGGCGCCGCGCCGGAGCTCGGACTGTGGCGCGGTCACCGGCTCCAGGGCCGGGGCGGTGGAGTCGCCGTCCATCTGCACTCCTCCTGGGTTGTCTACCGTGGGCAAGCCGGCTCGTGACGCGGACGCAGGCGACGCAAGAAAGCGCGATTATTGCGTCTATTTGCCTGCCGACGACTCGCCGGCGCACGGTGATTCTCGTCGGGGCCCACATCTCCTGCGCGATCGCACGGCTGCCGGGCGCGGTGGACGGGCAGCCCCTGGAAGTACGCCGCGAGCGTGCGTATATTCGTAGCGCCTGCACGTGCCGGCAGCCAGATCGATCCAAGGAGGCGATCGGCGGTGAATCTGCAGACCACATGGCGATCCTGGGTGGTCGCCGTGTTCGGCGCGTGGTTCGTGGTCGACAGCTTCTTCTACGCGGCCGCGAAGGACCAATCATCCGTGTTCTGGAGCTTCCTCGTGATCGGCGCACTCATTCTCATCGGCAGCGTGTGGGTGGCCCTCCAGGCCGAGGAGGCCTCCTGGCGCTCGTGGGTCGTGGCGATCCTGAGCGCGTGGATGGCGGTCTCGCCGTGGGCCCTCAAGTTCTCGTCGCACAGCACGGACACGTGGGTGACCCTGGTGGTCGGCGTGCTCGGCGTGCTCGGCAGCGTGTGGGCGGCGACGGGCGCGCAGTCCGCGCCGTCCACCGGAGCGTCCAGGTCCGCGTAGGCGGCCTCGGCGCCCGGCGCATCGGTTGACACGAAGGCGGCAGGCAGGCGGCAGGCGGCGGAGGCAGGCGCCTCCGCCTTTGTCGCGCCCGGGGGCCTCCCTCTAGATCAGACCCCCCCAGGCTCGCTCGGACGCAGGATCTCATGCGTCGCCGTGGGGCCAAGGGCGGTTGGGCGCTCTGCGAACCGGGTGATTGGCCCGCGGAGAGCATCGGGCTGGCACCGTGCATGCATGCTCGCGCATACCGGGGCCCCTGAAGGGTGGCCGGGAGGGAAGGTGAATGCTTCGGGCTCGGCCGCTTGCCTGCCCTGGTCATGGAGGGATCGCCGCCGTAGGCTGCGTCCTCGGCCGGGCGGCCCTGCCCGCCGTTACCGCCCTACGCGACGGCGATCGAGGCTCCATGACCAGGGCGACCGGACCCGCGGCAGTCGGTCTTGCGTACAGCTCGCTCCGGTTCGGTCGCAACGTCTTGGCTCACCAGCGGACTTGCCCTCTCAAGGCTGACAGCGTCGTGCGCTTGCATTCCTTCGTCCAGTCTCGTGTGTGGTGAGCGTTGACGTCGGCCGTGTCTGTTTTCCTTCAGGGTCGTGCCCTGTGGGGGTTGCGCGGGCTCATGCGCCGTACCGGAGGGATCCGTCGCCTTTGCGCCATCGATCCACTCCTTGCTGCCGGCCCTCACCGCGGGCAACCATGCGTGTTCTTGCTAACGGGGTCATGCCCACGCGGGATTCCACGGCATCTTGTTGCCCGCGGTCAGGGTCGGTAGCGGAATATCGGCAGCGCCTGCTACGCGGCCTTGCAGTGACGGTGGTGGGCGAGCACAACCTTGCCGTCATAGGCCCGCTGGCGCTGGCCCATGCCCCAGATCACCCTGAGCAGGCGTGTGCCGATCGCACACAGCGCGGCGGTGCCGGTCAAGGGAGCCTTCGCCTTGGTGCGCAGCTCCTGGTAGATCGCCCGCATTGTCGGGTCCGAGCGCACCA
>JAKASY010000127.1:2572-6314 GCA_021817625.1 Bacillota bacterium
CCCCGCTTGGAGAGGTGGCGTCTGCCGTCCTTGTTCCCGCTCGAGTTGTGCGTCAGGTTCATGCCCGCCATCTTCACGACCTGTCGGGGGTGTTCGTACTGGCGCACGTCGCCCAGGCGTCCGAGCAGGTGGACCGCGACCACCGTGCCGACCCCCGGGATGGTCGTGATCAGCTTGGCCGTGGGCCCAGCCTTGTCGAGCACCTTGGCCATGCGCGCTTCGCATTCCTCGAGCCGGCGGCTGGCCACCGAGAGCTGGTCGGCAAGGTCGACAAGGTACAGGCGTGCCTGCTCGCCGGCCGGGATGCCGATCGACTTCTCGGCCGCCTCGCGTAGCCGCCGCGCCCGCTCGCGCTCTGCCCGGGGCCTCTTGTAGGTGCTGCCCAGGCCGCGGGCGAGCACCTCCCCGTCCATGGCCAGAACCTGTACCGGTGTCGGTGCGTTCGTGAGTACCCAGAGTGAGCTACGGCTATCGATCGTGCGCATCACCTTGGCGTACTCCGGGAAGTACCTCGCCAGTGCCGTACGTGTGCGGTTCACCCAACGATTGCGATCCTTACGCCGCTCGCGTTGCATGTCCGACAGGCTTCGCATGTCGGCGTACACCCCTTTCGGCAGGTGCAGGCCAAGGTAACGGCCGTTGCGCACCAGGTCGGCGACCACCAGGGCATCCTTGGGATCGCTCTTGGTCGGCGTGTTGTCGTTGAACTCCTTCGTCTGCTTGACCGCGAACGGGCTCACGTACACGACGTGGTAACCCATCTCTTGAAGGAAGTAGGCCAGCGGCTGGCCGTATACGCCGGTCGGCTCCATGCCCACGACCACGTCGGCCCGCCGACCCCGGCGAGCGCTCGCCAGCGCCTCGAGCTTATGGTCGAGGAGATCGAAGCCCACCCAGTCGTTCGAGATCCGAACCGCCGGGCCCAGCGAACGGCCACTCGCCGCCTCGATGGCCTGGATGTAGTGCCAGTCCTTCGCTACGTCGACGCCGACCACGACGACCTTCTCACTCATCTCGGCCAGCTTGGCGTCGTGTTGGCCCAACGCTCCCCTGCGTGCTACCATCGTCCGAGCCCTCCCCGTCGTTGTGTGCTTTGACCACCACAACCTTACGGGGAGGGCCCGTTCGCGACCAAACCGCTCTCTCAGGTCCTCACAGGAATCTTGCTACGAGAGCCGGCCCCCGCCCTCGACGCGCACGGCCACCTCCGTCAGGTCGTGGACCACGAGCGGCCCGCCCGCCCGACGGCTGTGGTCGATCTGCAGGGCGGCCATGCCCATCTCGCGGGCCGGCAGCACGTCCTTGTCCGGGCGGTCGCCGACGAACAGGACGCGCTCGGGCGGCGCGCCGCTTTGGGCCAGCAGGCGCTCAAAGATCGCCGGGTCGGGCTTGGCGGCGCCGACCTCGCCCGAGATCAGCACCCAGTCGAGCCGCGGCAGGAGGCCCATGCGCACGAGCTTCCTGCGCTGCTGGTCGCCGTCGCCGTTCGTCACCACGGCGAGGCCGAGACCCATGGCGCCAAGGCGGTCCAGCGTCGGCCCGGCGTCGGGCAGGGGCTCCCACCGCTCCTCGTAGAGCTCGGTGTAGCGGAGCGTCCAGCGCTCGACCGCGTCCTCGCCGTACGGCTGGTCGAGGGCGCGCAGGAGCTCGCGCACGCGACGGCGCCTCTGCTCCGCGTGCGTCAGATGGCCGCCCAGATAGGCGTCGAACAGGCGACTCGACGCCTCCCGCCACACGCTGCGGAAGGCGGCGAGCGGCGCCTGCACGCCCCAGGCTCGCCTGAGCTCTTCCAGCGCGTAGAGCTGCGCGGACGTCTCGAGCCAGAGCGTGTCGTCGAGATCGAACGCAACCACGTCAAGCACCTCAGCGCCCCACCTCTCGCTTGGCACCGCGCCGCCGGCGATCCCCGGGGCTCTGTCCGCGATCATACACGCACGTCGGGGCCGGCGCACCGGCAGGCACCCCGTCCCGTGCGCGCCCTGGCGCGATGCCCATCGCGGCCGCGCTCCGCCTCAGCCGCCGACCTCCGCCCGCCACGCGTCGATCTCAGGCGTCTCAAGGCCGATCTCGCGCAGGACCCGCTCCCCCTGCGCGCCGAGCGCCGGCACGTCGCCCATCACCGGCTCCGCCCCCAACAGGGAGACGGGTGGCAGCAGCGCCCGCACGCTGCCAGCCGGCGTCATGACCTCCCGCCAGCGGTCGCGAGCGGCCAGCTGCGGGTGCTCGGCGAACTCACGCATGCCGTTTAGGTCGGCGCGGGCGATGCCGGCGCGGTCCAGGCGCCGCCTGAGCTCGTCGCCCCCGAGCGTGCGCAGGAGGGGCGCGACGACCGCGTCGAGGGCCTGGCGGTTTCTCACCCGCCTGGGGTTGTCGGCGAAGCGCGGCTCCTCGGCCAGGTCGGGGCGGCCGACGACCTCCGTGCAAAGGCGCCGCCACTCGCGCTCGTTCTGGACGGCCACGTACACCGCGTCGCCATCCGCGCTCTCGTATGGGCCGTACGGCGCGATGGTGGCGTGGTGCAGGCCCGCGCGCGGCGGCGCCTCGCCCCCGTACAGGGTGTAGTAGAGCGCATGGCCCAGCCACTCGCCCAGGCCGTCCAGCATCGACACGTCGACGATCGTTCCCTCGCCCGTCGCCTCGCGCTGGCGCAGGCCCAGGAGCACGCCCACGAGCCCGTACATGCCGGCGGCGATGTCGGCCACGGGCGTCCCCACCCTCACCGCCTCGGCCGGCGTACCGGTGAGCGACGCGACGCCCGTCTCGCACTGCACCAGGAGGTCGTAGGCCTTGCGTTGGGCGTACGGCCCCGAGCGGCCGTAGCCCGTGACGTGACAGACCACCAGCCGGGGGTAGCGCCGGCGCAGCTCGGCGTCCGTCAGGCCCAGACGGTCCGTGGCGCCCGGCGCGAGGTTCTCCACCAGGACGTCGGCGCGCGCGAGGAGGCGTCCGAGCACCCGCCGCCCCACCGCCGACTTGAGGTCCAGGGTCAGGCTCTCCTTGCCGCGGTTGAGCCACACGAAGTAGCTGCTCAGGCCGCGCACGGCCCTGTCGTAGCGACGGGCGAAGTCTCCCTCGCCCGGGCGCTCGACCTTGATCACGCGCGCTCCCCAGTCGGCCATCTGGCGGGTGGCGAACGGGGCCGCCACCGCCTGCTCGAGGGCGACCACGGTCACCCCGTCGAGCGGCCGCATCACGCCTTCCCCCGATCTGCCGACGCAGCGTCGTCGGCGCTGTCCGCGTACGCCCGCCGCTCGAACGCGGCGAGCCGGTCGCGGCCCACCGCCGCCTCGCGCTCCCGGTCGCTCGCCATGAGGGATCGCACGGCGAGGCTCGTGCCGTCCCGGCGCAGGGCCAGGGCCACCTCGCTCATCGCCCGGATCGCCGCCTTCTGCAGGTCGGCCGGGAAGATGAGGAGCCGCAGCCCGAGGCGCTGGGCCCGCTCCGGCGCGATGGCGGCGCGCTCGAGGTCGACGGCGTTGAGGAGGAGGGGCACCCCGGCGGCCGCCGCCACGGCCGCGATGTCGTCCTCGTCGCGAACGCCCTCGGCGAACACCAGGCGCGCCCCCGCCCGAACGTACAGGGCCGCCCGCCGCGCGGCCTCCTCCCGGCCCGCGACCGGCAGGGCGTCCGTGCGTGCGATGACCAGCAGCCGCTCCCCGGCCGCGAGCGCCGCGGCCCGGATGCGCGCCGCCGCCTCGCCCGCGTCGGCCAGCACCACGCCGCCGTACTCCGCGCAGCGCTT
>JAKASY010000128.1 GCA_021817625.1 Bacillota bacterium
GGCGAGGAGCGGCAAGGCAGCCTGCCGGGGGCGGTGAGCATGCCCCTCGACGAGATCGACGCGCGCCATGGGGAGCTCCCTGCGGACGCGGAGATCGTGTGCCTGTGCCCGGACGGGGAGCGGGCCGCTGTGGCGACCGTCATCTTGCGCAGCCTGGGTCACCCGCGCAGCTTTCTCCTGTCGGGCGGGCTCGGGGCGGCGGGCATCGAGACAGACGAGGGAGGGTCGGGGCCGCAGGCGTGACCGGGCGGGGCGTGCAGGCGGGCACGCTAGGGCCGGAGGTGGGAAGATGGACCCAGTGGGACGCGGTCGCGTGCGTGTGCGGCTCGGGGCGCGCGTACGGCCCGCGCGAGACCCTCGACCGTGGCGGCGCGCCCGCGCGCAGACAAACGCGACGGCGGCGACGCGGGCGGACCTGGCCGAGATGCGCATGCCGCACTACGCCGCGAAGGCGCCCGACGACCCGCCAGTGCGCTACAGCTTCCCGGAGGAGTTCCCGGATGGGCCGTACGGCATGGCTCCCGACGCGCCGCCGGCCGGGCGCGACCTCGGCCTGGGCCAGAGGGCGACCGGGCACGAGGCCGACCAGTTCGCCTTCACGCCGTACCCGCACGATCGGGACTACGGTCCGATCACCGGCAGCGTCGCCGACGGGCCGCCGTCCGACGCCGCGGACGGCGGGGCCCGTGCCGCGGACGAGCCAAGCGACTAGGCCTGCCCGGCGAGGCAGGGACGCCCGGGTGCCGATAGCGAAGGTTATCCCGAGCGGGGGACGGCCCCGCAACCCGGTTGACGGGGGGCGATCCTATGGCGGTGCGAGCGGCCGACATGCGGACGGCCATCGACGGCGTCGAAGGTCTCGCCTGGGTGGATGGCGCGCTGCGGGTGACCGACGAGCGCGGCCTGTGCGCCCGGGGCGCCGAGGATCTGGTGCGGCGGGTGGTGTTCGGCCAAGACCCCGTGCAGCGCGAGGCCGCGTACCGCGCCCTGCGTGAGGCCGCGGCCGCCCTCGGCATCTACAGCGCGTCCAACGACGCCCTGTACCGTGCCCGGGCGCGCGGCGAGTGGAGTGGCGCCACGGTTCCAGCCTTCAACCTGCGCTTTCTCGTGTTCGACAGCGCGCGCAGCGCTTTCCGGGCGGCCCACCGGGCGGAGGTGGGGGCGTTCGTGTTCGAGATCGCGCGCAGCGAGATGGGCTACACCGAGCAGCGGCCCGCGGAATACGGTGCCTGTGTCCTGGGGGCTGCCCTGGCCGAGGGCCATGTGGGACCGGTCTTCCTGCAGGGAGACCACTTCCAGGTGGCGGCCAGGAAGGACCGGACGTCCGAGGTCGAGGCCCTGCGCAGCCTCATCCAGGAGGCGCTCGAGGCGGGCTTTAGGAACATCGACATCGACGCCTCGACCATCGTCGACCTGAGCCGGCCGACGGCGGAAGAGGCGCAGGCCGAGAACGCCTCGATCACGGCCACCCTGTGCGCCGAGGTCCGACGCCGGCAGGGTCAGGGCGCTCCCGTGTCCGTGGGCGGCGAGATCGGCGAGGTGGGGAAGGAGAACTCGACCGAGCGCGACCTCACGGCCTTCATGGACGGCGTTGAGGCGGCGCTCTCTGAGATGGGCGGGCTCGAGGGGCCGTCCAAGATCTCTGTCCAGACCGGCACCTCGCACGGCGGCGTGCCGCTGCCGGACGGCACGATCGCCCAGGTTGCGCTCGACTTCGGCGTGCACGAGCGGCTGTCGCGCCTGTGCCGCGAGATGTACGGCATGGGCGGCACGGTGCAGCACGGCGCGTCGACGCTGCCGGAGGAGATGTTCGACCGCTTCCCGGCGGTGGGGACGGTGGAGATCCACCTCGCCACGGGCTTCCAGAACCTCATCCTGGAGTCGCTCAGGGCGGAGGACCGGCAGCGCGTGGACGCCTGGGTGCGCGACCACCTCGCGAGCGAGCGCGTGCCTGGCGACACGGAGGAGCAGTTCCTGTACCGTAACCGCAAGCGCGCCGCCGGTCCTCTCAAGCGGTGGTTCTGGGACCTGGGCGAGAGCGAGCGTGGCCGCCTGGGCGAGATCCTGGAGGAGCGCTTCACGGGGGTGTTCGAGCGCCTGGGCGTGAACGGCAGCGCAGAACTCGTGGCGAGGCACGTCCGGCCGTAAGGTGGGGGGCAGGGGCCATGCAGGAGGTGCTGGAGGGGATCTGGCGCTGGCAGGTGGAGGACGAGGAGGGCGTTTCCATGTCCTCCTATGCCCTCGTCTCGGATGCCGGCACCCTGGTCGTCGACCCGGCCTGGGACGCCCAGGCCGTCGCCCGCCTGGAACGGCTGCCCGGTCCTGTGCTCATCGTCCTGTCGACGCACAACCACGTGCGCGACGCGCGGCGCGTGCAGGATCGGCTCGCGGCGCCGATCGCGGCGAGCGAACGCGCCACGCGCGACCTTGAGGGGATCAACCGTGCGCTGCACGCGGACGAGGTCCTGCCGGGCGGCTGGCGCGTGCTCGAGGCGCCAGGCGTGTACAGTGGCGAGATCGCCCTGTACAACGAGCAGGTGGCTGGCGGCACCCTGTACGTCGGCGACCTGTTCGTGACGCAGGCGGCCGAGGAGACCGGCCGCGGCGGGCTCGTGGTGGCGCTCCTGCCCGAGCGCCTGCGCAGCGACCCGGTGCGCCTGCAGGCGACGCTTTCGCGCCTCACGGACCTGGCGTTCGAGACGGTGCTGACCGGGCACGGGCCGCCCATTCTGGGGGGCGGCAGGCACCGGGTCCGGGCCCTCGCACTGGGGCGCTAGGCGAGCCGGGCGAGGGGCGGCAAGGACGGGGAGGAATGGGCGTGGCGCTTTCGCCCCACAGCGGGCAGAGCTTGGTCTTCCGGCTGGAGCTCGAGCACGAGAGCGGCCTGTTCGCGCGCCTCGCGGCGGCGGTGGCGGAGGCCGGCGGCGACATCCGCGCCGTCGACCTGATCCAGGTCCAGGCCGGCGTGGTCACGCGAGACGTGACGGTCGACGTCTACGAGCCGGACGGCGGCGACCGCGTGGTGGCCGCCGTTCGCCGCGTCCCGGGCGTGCGCGTGCGCAATGTCTCCGACCGGGTGTTCCTCGCCCATCTGGGCGGCAAGATCGAGGTGTCGCCCAAGACCCCGATCAAGAACCGCGAGGATCTGTCGATGGTGTACACGCCGGGCGTCGCGCGCGTCTCCATGGCCATCCACGACGACCCGGCCAAGGCCTTCACCCTGACGATCAAGCGCAACACGGTGGCGGTGGTGACCGACGGCACGGCCGTGCTCGGCCTGGGGGATGTCGGCCCCGCCGCGGCCCTCCCCGTCATGGAGGGCAAGGCCGCTCTCTTCAAGGAGTTTGCCGGCGTCGATGCCTTCCCGATCTGCCTCGACACCAAGGATCCGGATGAGATCGTGCGCACCGTGGTGGCCATCGCCCCGGCCTTCGGCGGCATCAACCTGGAGGACATCTCATCGCCACGCTGCTTCGCGATCGAGGAGGCGCTGCGCCGGCGCCTCGACATCCCCGTCCTCCACGATGACCAGCACGGCACAGCCGTGGTCCTCCTGGCCGGCCTGATGAATGCCGTGAAGGTGTGCGGCAAGCGGCTCGAGGACCTCAAGGTGGTGGTGGTGGGGATCGGCGCCGCGGGCATCGCCTGTACGCGCATCCTCTTGAGCGCGGGCGTGCGCGACATCGTGGGCGTCGACCGGGCCGGCGCGCTCGTGCCGGGGGAGCACTACGAAAACCCGATGTTCCAGTGGTACGCGGACCACACCAACCCGAGGCGCCGGCGCGGCGGCCTGAGGGACGTCCTCGTCGGCGCCGACGCGTTCATCGGGGTGAGCGGCCCCGGCGTGCTCCGGCCGGAGGACCTGTCGCTCATGGCGGCCGACCCGATCGTGTTCGCCATGGCCAATCCGACGCCCGAGATCGACCCGGAGCAGGCGATGGGCCGCGTGCGGGTGATGGCCACCGGTCGCAGCGACTACCCCAACCAAATCAACAACGTGCTGGTCTTCCCCGGCATCTTCAAGGGGGCGCTGGCCTGCCGCGCCCGGGAGATCAACGAGGCCATGAAGCTCGCGGCCGCCCGGGCGATCGCCGACGTGGTGGGCGAGGAGGAGCTGAGCGAGGAGTACATCGTCCCGAGCGTGTTCAACCGGCGCGTGGCGCCGGCGGTGGCGCGCGCGGTCGAGGAGGCCGCCTACGAGACCGGCGTGGCGCGTCGCGAGCGCCGAGTGGGCCTCGAGGAGGCTGCGGCCGGCGATTAAGGGTTCTGAGCCCCTCGAGCGCTCTCCGTGTGGGCGCGCAGGAAGGTTCCCAGGGCAGGGCGAACCGCCCACCCGGTCATCCGGTTGACCGGTTAAGCGCTTGACCGACATGGAGGGCGGCACGTCATTGGATCTCATCCGCTCGCTGCGGCGGGGGGCCGCGACCGCTGCGTTCTGCCTTGACGCTCCCGGGTGGGCGCCCGCCCGGGGATGCGTCCTTGCGCGGCCGTCGGCGCGACGCCTGCCGCCCAGCACACGCTTGCCGAGTCCCACATCGTGAGTTGCCCGAGAGGATGGATCGTGGGTGCAGCTGGAGTATCTGGAGGCCGTCTCGAACATCCTGGCCCGGATCGACGCCGAGGAGCGCCCGGCGATCTCCGCCGCCGCGGAGCTTGCCGCCGGCGCGATTCGCGCCCGCCGATGGGTCAACATGTTCGGCAGCGGCCACAGCGCAATCCCCGCACTGGACGCGTTTCCGCGCTACGGCAGCTATGTCGGGTTCCGGCCGGTCCTGGACCCGCGCCTTCTCTGGCACGTGCCGTCGGGACCGGGAGGGGCGCCCGAGCTCCTGTGGATCGAGCGTCAACCGGGGTACATCCGCCACTTCCTTGAGGACTACGAGTTCCGCTCGGGCGAGGTGTTCATCGTGTACTCCCACGGCGGGCTGAACGCCGCGCCCGTGGAGGCCGCCGCCTACGCGCGCGAGCTCGGCCTGCCCGTGGTGGCGGTGACCTCGCGCCAGAACTACGAGACGCGCACGGCCCAGCACCCGTCCGGGAAGAAGCTCGCGGACCTCGCGGACGTGGTGATCGACACCCATGTGCCGCCGGAGGACGCCCTGGTCCACCTTCAGAGCACGCCAACGCCGGTCGCCGCCGGCTCGACCGTCGCGGTGGTCGCGGTCACCATGACCCTGCTGGCCGAGACCGCGAAGCTCCTCGACCTCACGGGGGAGGTGCCGCTGACCTTCGTGTCGCCCAACGTGACGGGCGTTGGGCCCGACCACACCGCGCGCGTGTACGCGCAGTACCGGGAGTGGCGGCGCCGCTAGGCCCCGTGCGCGGGGCGCGGTCCGTGCACCGGCGCGAGGTGGCGATCGGGCTCGACGTCGGCGGCACCGAGCTCAAGCTGGGGGCCGTCAGGGCGGACGGCCGTCGTGTTGTGGTCGCAGACCACGTGCCGATGCGCGGGCCGACGGGATTCCTCTCGCCCGACGCCGTGGCGGCGGCGGCCGCGCGGTTCGCGGCGACCTGCGGCGTCGAGGCCGTCGCCGTCGGCATGGCCGTCGCCGCCGCCTTCGACGCCGGCGGCGCGGTCGCCTTCGCCCCCAATCTTGCCGGCTGGGTCGGCACCACGCCCGCCCTGGCCGTGGAGCGGGCCACGGGGCGGCCTGCCTACGCCCTCTACGACGGGCACGCCGCCCTCGAGGGTGAGGCCTGGCTGGGCGCGGCGCGCGGCCTTCGGCATGCCATCCTCCTGGTCATAGGCACCGGTGTGGGCGGTGCGGTCCTGGCCGAGGGCCGTGTGGTCGGCGGCGCCGACGGCCTCGCCGGCGTGTTCGGCTATCTGCCCGTGGCGGCCGGCCCTGGCGCGGCCGCCCCGCTCGAGTCGCTGGTGGGCGGCCCCGCCCTGGCAGCGCGCCTGTCCGCCGCGCTCGGGCGGGAGGCCACGACGCGCGAGCTGTTCGGCGCCGCGGCGTCGGGAACGGAACCGGCGCGCTCGATCCTCGACCAGGCGCTGGAGGAGCTCGGCGTGGCCCTGGCGGGCGCGGTGAGCATCCTCAATCCCGAGCTCGTCATCCTGGGCGGTGGCCTCGGGGCGGCGTTCGCCTCCCACGGCGAGCGCCTGGAGGAGACGATGCGGCGCTGCGGCCAACCCGTAAGCGGTCGGCGCGCGCGCGTCGTGGCTGCGGCGCTGGGCAACGACGCGGGTTGGCTGGGCGCGGCCCGGGTGGCGCTGCGCCGTTACCGCCGCACCGCGCTCGCCGGGCCCAGCCCGGGCTCGTGACGCAGGCGGCGGCGCTCCCGGCGGCCCGCGCG
>JAKASY010000129.1 GCA_021817625.1 Bacillota bacterium
GGGCGGATCGTCGGCCCGGAGGTCGGGCGCGCGATCGTCCGGGCGTTCGTCCAGACTGTGTGGGAGGGCGGGCGCCACGGCCGCCGCCTGGAGAAGGTGGCCGCCATCGAGCGCGGCGAGAGAGCGGGCACGCCGGCATGAGCGCCCGCCTCGTCGAGGTCCGCCACCCGATCGCCGACGACGCGCTGGCGACCCTGCGCGACCGTCGCACGCCCACCGACGCCTTCGCCCGAGCCCTCGACCGCCTGGCGCGCGTCCTCGCCGTGACCGCCCTGAGCGACCTGCCCGCAGAGCCGGACGAGGTCGAGACGCCCGTGGCGCGCGCCGCGGTCAGGCGCCTTCTGCCGGGCGGCGTTGTCCTCGTGCCGATCCTGCGGGCCGGCCTTGGCTTCGTCGACGCATTTCGGGCGCTCGTTCCGCAGGCGATGGTGGCGATGGTGGGCGTCGTGCGGGACGAGAGCGCCCGCGCCATCCCGTATCTCGAGCGCGTGCCCGCGCTGGGCGCGGGGCAGCGCGTGCTCGTGCTGGACCCGATGCTCGCCACCGGAGGCAGCGCCGCCGTCGCCCTGCGCTGCCTGCGTGACCACGGTGCGCTGGGCGAGGCGGTGACGCTCGTCGTGGCGATCGCCGCGCCGGCGGGCATCGCGGCCGCCGGCGCGGCGCTGCCAGGCGTGCGCGTCGTGGCCGGCGCGGTCGACAGCGGGCTCGACGAGCACAAGTACATCGTGCCGGGACTGGGCGACGCGGGCGACCGACTGTTCGGCGCGGCGGCGCCCAGGCCGCTTCGGGAGGAGGCGCCGCGGTGACGGGGGACGAGGGCGCGATGACCCTGAAGACGCTCGCCCTGCCGCGCCTCGACGGGCTCAGCCCGACGCTCGAGTCGACGGCGCTCAAGCTCATGGAGGAGGCGGGCGAGCTCGGCGCCGCCATCGGCAAGTACCGGGGCCTCTCGGGCGAGCGCGCGATGCCCGGGGACGAGGCGCTGCGGCGCGTCGCGCTTGAGCTTTTGGATGTTGCGCAGACGGCCATCACGATGATGTTCGTGCTCGAGGAGACATTTGACATCGATGTCGAAGACGCTATGCGCGCGCATCTCGACAAGCTTCGCGCGCGCGGCTATCTCAATGGTTCGCGCTCATAAGGGTCGACCGGACAAATAGGCGCGCGAGGAACGACATTCCGTTGACCGGTGCGCTTCGACCGCCCTAAGATGGATTCGAATGACCCTGCGGGAGGCGGGTGCGTGTCGCGACCGCGCCCCGCGAACGACGACACGGGCGTGAAAGGGTGCAGGCGTTGGACCTGAGGTACTTGGCCGCCTTTGTCGGCGCGGGTCTCATTGTCCTGGTCCTCACGCCGCTCGTTCGCCGCTTGGCGGTGCGGACCGGTGCGGTGGACGAGCCCGACGAGCGGCGGGTGAACGTGATCGCGACGCCGCGGCTGGGCGGCGTCGCGATCGTGTGCGCGTTCATCGTCACGCTCTTGTTCGCCGGCCAGGGCGTGGGCCTCGGCCAGCCGCTCGAGGGCGTCGTGGCCGGAGCGCTGCTCGTGGCCGGCGTGGGCGTGGTCGACGATATCATCGACCTGCCGTGGTACATCAAGCTCTTCGGCCAGATCGTCGCGGCCGCCGTCGCCGTCTCCTGGGGCGCCCGCATCACCTGGGTAACGGATCCCTTCGGCGGCATGGTCCACCTGGGCTGGCTGGCGATCCCGCTGACGATGCTCTGGATCGTGGCCGTGACGAACGCGATCAACATTGTCGACGGGCTGGACGGGCTCGCCGCCGGCGTGAGCGCCATCGTGGCGATGACCGTGCTCGTGGTGGCGGCGGGCCGCGGCGCGACGGGCGTGGCCTTCCTGGCCGCGATCCTGGCCGGCTCGACCCTCGGCTTTCTGCGTTACAACTTTCACCCCGCGAGCATCTTCATGGGCGACACCGGCGCCTACTTCCTCGGCTACATGCTGGCCGCCATCTCCGTCGAGGGCACTCTGAAGGCGACGACCACGATCGCCCTGATCGTGCCCATCCTCGCGCTCGGGCTGCCGATCTTCGACACCGGCTTCGCGATCCTGAGGCGCACGCTCTCCGGCCGGCGCATGTCAGAGGCGGACATCGGCCACCTTCACCATCGGCTCTTGGGCCTCGGCCTGAGCCAGCGCCAGGTGGCGCTGACGCTGTACGCGGTGACCATCGCCCTCGCCGCGTCGGGCGTGGTGATGTCGGTGGTGAGCCTGCGCATCGGCGCCGCCGTCCTGGCCATCGTCACCGGCCTGTTCGCGGGCAGCGCGCAGTCCTTCGACCTGTTCCGCATGCGCAGCCGCCCGGCCGCGGCGTCGTCGGACTCGTCCCAGAAGGCGACCGCGCTTTGAGCGGCGGGGCGGCAGGCGACACGGCGGCCGCGGGCCGCCGCTAGGAGGTAGTCTTTGCGCAATCTGATCGCCGTGCGCCGCGGGCGGCGGCGGCCCCGCGTGCTGACCATCTTCGGCTCGCGCCCGGAGGCGACGAAGATGGCACCCGTCCTCGCGGCCCTCGGCGCCGACCGCGCGCTCGAGAGCCGCGTGTGCGTGACCGCCCAGCACCGCGAGATGCTCGACCAGGTGCTGGCGTTCTACGGCATCGTGCCCGATCACGACCTGAACCTGATGCGCCCGCGCCAGTCGCTCACCTACCTGACGGCGGCCGCGGTGACGGCCCTTGGGCCCGTGCTCGAGGCGGAGGAGCCCGACCTCGTGCTCGTCCACGGCGACACGCTCACGACGTTCGTGGGCAGCTACTCGGCCTTCCTGCACCAGGTGCCGGTCGGCCACGTCGAAGCGGGGCTGCGCTCCCACCGGCTGTACAGCCCGTTTCCCGAGGAGGGCACGCGCCGTCTCACCGACGCGATCGCCGCCCTGCATTTCGCGCCCACACCCTCGGCGCGCGAGAATCTCCTGCGCGAGGGCCTTGACGCCACGGGCGTGTTCGTCACCGGCAACACCGCGGTCGACGCCTTCCTCGCCCTGGTGCGCCCGGACCACGCCTTCACCGACCCGGCGGTGGCGCACGCCTTTGCGCAGCGCAGGCCAGTCGTGGCCGTCGAGGTGCACCGACGGGAGAACTGGGGCGAGCGCATGCGCCAGGTCCTGCGCGGCCTGCGGGACGCCCTCGAGAGCCGGCCGGGGGCGCTCGCGGTGTTCTCCGTGCACCGCAATCCCGTGGTCGAGGAGGTCGTGGCCGAGGTCCTGGGCGACGCGGCCCAGGTCGTGCGCGTCGGGCCCCAGCCATACGTCGAGTGGGCCAACGTCATGGCTCGCGCGGCGGTCGTCCTTACCGACTCCGGCGGCATCCAGGAGGAAGCGCCGTCGGCCGGCGTGCGCGTCCTCCTCGCCCGCACCGAAACGGAGCGGCCGGAAGGTGTCGAGGCGGGCACGGTCGTCGTGGTGGGCGTGGACCGGGAGGCCGTCGCCGAGGGTCTGAGGCGCGAGCTCGACAGCGGCCGCACGGGCGCCCGGGCCCGCCGCAACCCGTACGGCGACGGCCACGCGGCCGAGCGCATCGCCGCCATCGTACGCTACGCATTCGGCCTCGACGAGGCGCCGCCCGCGCCCTTTTCGCCGGAGGCGCCGCGCGCCGGCGGCGTGGCACGTGGATAGCGTGCCAGGAAGTGGGGCACACCGCCCAAGGGTCGGAGACTTGCCTCCGATGGTCGCCGCCCCGTATACTCTGCGACGGGAGGGCGCACCGTGTCGAACCGGGCGCCGGGGACGGGTCTGCAGGGTTTGGCGACGGGTCTCTCGGTGGGACTCGATCTTGCTCTGCCGATCGTGGCCGGCGGCTTCCTGGGGCGGTACGTCGATGAGCGGTTGCGCTGGCACCCTTGGGGCACCTTCGTGGGGATCGTCGCAGGGATGGCCGTCGGCGGCTACCTTGCGTACCGGGTGATCCGGCGTGCCCTGGATCGCATCTCGTAGGCGGCTCTTCTCTTCTCTCCTGGCGCTTGTGGCCGTGGCGCTCATGGGGACCGGAATCGGCATCCTGACCCGGACGGGGCCGGTGGCTGCGGCGTGGATCGGCTTCGGGGCGGGCGGCGTCGCGGGGGGGCTCCTCGCCCATGCCCTGGCCCGGGTGGCCGAGCGACCGGGGGTCGGCCGTGCGGCTGGCGTGTCGTTCCTGCCCCGGGCCGCGCTCCTCTTGATGGCCTTTCTCTGGGCGCGGTCGCTGCAGCAGTCGTCCGCAGTGTGGATCGTCCCGGGATATCTTACCGGCGAGGCGGTTTGGGTGGTGCACGCGGTGCGCCACCTGCGACGGGCCGCATCGCCCGACGCGCGCAAGTCGACGCCGGCAGAGGAGTGACAGGTTGGAAGCTGCCATCGCGCCCGCCTCCGGCACGAGCACTGGCTCTGGCGGTCTGGGCAACCCCCTCCTTCACCCGCACTGGTACTTCCTCGGCATGACCTTCAACTCGGACACGCTGATCACGTTGTGGATCATCATGGCGGTGCTCGTCATCGGCTGCACGATCATCGTGCGCACGGCCAAGCGCGATGTGCCGACGCCGCTGCAGAACGCGCTGGAGTATGCCTTCGACTTCATCGGCAGCTTCATCCAGGAGAGCGTGAACCCGAAGGCCGGCACGATGCTCTTCGACTATCTTGCCACCACGCTCTTGTTTCTCGTCGTGGCCACCCTGGCGGGCATCATCCCGTTCGTGCACTCGCCGATCAGCGATGCCAACGTGCCCATCGGCATGGCGGCCATCGTCTTCTTGATGACGCACTTCTACGGCTTCCGCTATAAGGGCGTGAAGTACCTCGGCCACTTCGCCCCGGCCGCGCCGGCGATCATCCGCCCGGTGCTGATCCTGATGGCCCTGATCGAGCTCGTCGCCAACCCGGTCACGCTGTCCATGCGAATCTTCGGCAATATCTTCGCAGGCGAGCTGCTCACCAAGGTGCTCGACCACCTGCTCCCCTTCGGCTTCGCCTACATCATCGGCTTCATACCGCAGGTGGCGTGGCTGCTCTTCTCCATGTTCGTCGCCGCCATCCAATCCTACGTGTTCATGGCCCTGACCCTGACGTACGTGGGCATGGCGATGGCGGAGGAGGAGCACGAGGAGCGCCACGCCGCGTAGGCGTCCGCGCCGTCCCGACTTCGCTCGAAGGGGGGTGAACCCAAGTGACTCTCGCACAAGCGCTCGCCCTTGTCGGCGCCGGCGTGGCCGCGGCAGGCGCGGCGGTCGGAGCGGCCATCGGTGACGGCCTCGTGTTCGGCCGGGCGATCGAAGGCATGGCGCGCCAGCCGGAGATGCGGGGCACCCTCGTCAGCCAGGCCTTTGTCCTGTTCGCGATCGTGGAGGCCCTGCCGGTCATCGCGCTGCTCGTCAGCTTCCTGATCCTGTTCGGCGTCGTGAAGTAGTAGGGGGGGCGACGATGGGCGCACTCGTCAACAACGGCACCGCGCTGGCCTCGATCGTCAGCTTCCTGGTCCTCGCCTACCTCCTGTCCCGCCTGGCGTGGCAGCCGCTGCGCGAGATCATGCTGTCGCGCCAGCAGCGCATCGCCAGTGCGCTCCAGGAAGCGGCGGAGCGACGCGAGGAGGCCCAGCGCCTCGCCCTGCAGCTCGAGCAGGACCGCCAGAGCGCGCGCGACGAGGCGCAGCGCCTACTCGAGCGGGCGGAGAAGACGGCGCGCGAGGAGGCGGCCCAGATCGTGGCCGCCGCCAAGACCGCGGCCGAGCAGCTCGCGGCGTCGGCGGAGGCGGACATCAGGGCCGAGCGCGAGGAGGCGCTGAGGGCGATCCGAGGCGAGGTCGCCGACCTCGCCATGCGCATCGCCGAGCGCGTCGTGCGCGCGGAGCTCCAGGGCGAGCGCCAGCGCGCCGTGCTGGAGCAGGCCCTCAGCGACGTGGTGCGGGTGCAATGATCCTGGACGCGGCCGCGGGCCGCTACGCGGAGGCCCTGTTCGAGAGCGCCGGCGACGCCGCCGAGGCCGCCCGCTACCTGGTCCAGCTCGAGGAGATCGCGCAGGCGATCGCCGCCTCGGCCGAGCTCCGGCGCGTGATCGCCCACCCGCTCGTGCCTCCCGACGCCAAGGAGCGCGTGCTCGGGCTCCTGCATGGCGCCGACCTGAGCGACACCGTGCGCCACTTCCTCGGCGTGGTGTGCCAGCGCGGCCGCGCCGGCGAGGTGGCCGCCGTGGTGGAGGCCCTGCGTGCCAAGGTCGACGCCGCTCAGGGCCGCCGCCGTGCCCTCGTGCGCTCGGTGGAGCCGCTCGACGAGGGACAGGTGGCCGCCCTGCGAGATCGGA
>JAKASY010000130.1:0-5315 GCA_021817625.1 Bacillota bacterium
GACCCGACACAGGAGCCCGTTTGCGCCCACCGCCTCCGCCGCCGCCTCCGCCAGGTTCGACACGACCACGGAGTGGTGGTAGGTGCCGGGCGCCTCCATGAGCAGGCGGCGCAGGAGCGGCTGGTTCGGGTTGGCGAGCTCGATCAGGCGCACCGGCGTCAAGACGCCCAGGAACTGCTCGAACAGCGGCAGCGAGCCGAAGGAGAGGACGACGCCGACGAGGCTCCCGACCGCCGTCCAGCCAAGGGCCTCCCACGGCGCCAGGCCGACGCCGTTCTGGACGTCGCCGAGGAGGACGAAGGCCACCCCCGTGGCGAGCGCCGCCACGCCGCTGTACAGGAGGGCGCGAGGCGACGCGAGGCGGTCGCGGATGTTCGCCACGGCCACGATGCTCGCGAGCGCGCTCGCCGTCACCACCGCGGCGCTCGCCTGGTCGAGGCCGAGTGCGACGGTCGCGATCAGCGCCAGGACCGCCGTGAACAGTGTGGCGATGCGCGCGTCGAGCAGCAGGGTGGTGAGGATCGACGCCGCGGAGAGCGGCATCAGGTAGCCCGAGAAGGGCACCACCAGGCGCCCGATCAGGAGGACGCCCAGGCCCGTCAGGCCCAGGGTCCATACCGTCGTTCCCTGCATCAGGCGGTGCGTGTCGAAGCGCCACAGGTACGCGGCCACCAGCGCCAGCATGATCAGGGTAAGGGCAAGGGCGCCGGCCAAGGCGCCGCCGTTGCCGCGCCCCTGCACCAGCCCGAGCTCGCGCAGGATCTCCATCTGCGCGCTCGTGATGCGGGTGCCGCGCACCACGACGATGTCGCCCGGGACGATGTACGCCGGCGCCACCTGGGCCATCGCCTCGGCCCGCTGCTTGGCCGTCTGGCTGGCGGAGTACACGAGCGACGGCCGGAACGCGCGCTCGGCGGCGTCGAGCACGAGGGCCTGCGCCGCCGTGGACTTCAGGCCGAGGTTGTCGACGAGGACGGTGACCGCGCTGTGGGCCGCCGCGACCGAGGCGGGCGTGGCGCGATAGCCCGTCGACATGACCGTCTGCACCGCCAGCCGGGCGTCGCCCTCGAGCGTGTTCACCTGGGCGACCGGCAGAGCCATCACCGCCTGGGCCTGGGCGTCCGTGAGGGGCAGGCCCGTGAGCGCCCGCAGCTGCTGCGTGCTCGCCGCCTCGGCCCGTGCCAGGAAGAGGGCGCGGAAGATGCGGCCGACCGCGGTCTGGGCCTGCGCCGGCGCCTGCCGGTCGGCGACGTACACCGGCGCCACCCGGCTCGCCGCCTGCTGGCGCAAGAGCGTGGTGAGAGGGCGGTTGATCACCTCACGCGCGGCGTACACATTCTGGGGGGCGACCTCGCCCACATGCACGTCGAGGCGCACGACGGCGAAGTGGGAGGCGACCAGGAGGGCGGTGACGACCAGGACGAGCGCGGTCAGGGCAAGCCGGCCGAGGCCGCGCAGGCGCACGGCGACTCGCCAGGGGGACGGCTTTCCCCCGGGGCGTCGCGTCGAGGCCTCCCCCTGCGCCATCGCCTCACCCCTGCTTCTCACGCTGCCTGTCGTGCGCCTCGTAGGCCTGGATGATGCGGGCCACCAGCTCGTGGCGGACCACGTCCGCGTCGGTGAGGTGACAGAAGGCGATCCCCTCGACCGAGCCCAGGATCTCGATCACCTCGCGCAGGCCGGAGAACTGCCCGCGCGGCAGGTCCACCTGCGTGACGTCGCCGGTGACGACCGCGCGCGAGCCGAACCCGAGGCGGGTCAGGAGCATCTTCATCTGCTCCGGCGTCGTGTTCTGGGCCTCGTCCAGGATGATGAACGCGTCGTCCAGCGTGCGCCCCCGCATATAGGCGAGCGGCGCGACCTCCACGATGCCGCGCTCACGGTAGCGCTCGAACGTCTCCACGCCGAGCATGTCGAACAGGGCGTCGTACAGGGGGCGCAGGTAGGGGTCGACCTTCTCCTGCAGGTCCCCCGGCAGGAAGCCGAGCTTCTCCCCCGCCTCGACGGCCGGCCGGCACAGCACGATGCGCGCCACGTCGCGCCGCTTGAGAGCGGCCACCGCCACGCCCATCGCCAGGTATGTCTTGCCCGTGCCCGCCGGGCCGATGCCGAACACGATCGCGTTCTTGCGCATCGCCTCTACGTAGGTGCGCTGGCCGGCCGTCTTGGGATAGATGGTCTTGCCGCGCGCCGTAACCAGGATGCCGCCGCCCTCGGCCTCGGGCTCCGCCCCGCCCCGGCGGGCGTCGCGAATGGCCATCGCGACCTCGCGCTCGTCCACGCTCTCGCCGCGCTCCGCCAGCTGTCGCAGCTCCGCCAGAACCCGCTCCGCGGCCGAGCGCCCAGGCTCGTCCCCGCTCACCCGCACCTCGCCGTCGCGAGCGCTGACGCGCACGCCGAACGCTGCCTCGACCACGCGCAGGTTCTGGTCCAGCTCGCCGAACCAGCGCCGCTCTACGGCATACGCGTCGGCTGCGGGCCGCGCGGATGCGGCGCGCGCCGCGCCGGACTCGGCGCGTTCGGCTCGCTCCCGCCCCCGTGGCCGCGTGCCCGAGCGCGTCGCCAACGGCCGCCATCCCTCCTCCTGCCGTCCCCTGTTTAGTCCTCGCCCGTCCTGAGCGGCGCCTCCGCCCTCGCCACGTCGCCCTCGGCCTCGACCTCGATCGTCGCCGTCACGCGCTCGCCGTGCCAGACGACCCGCGTTCGCCGCTGGACGACCCTCGCCTCACCGCCGAGCGAGCGCTCCAGCCGGCGCTCGGCCCACCCCAGGGCGATGGCCGTCGCCGCCCGCCGTGTCAGGCGGCGCACCGAATGCCGAACGGCGACGACGCGCTCCACCCTGAGGGCCATCCATTCGATTCCCCACAGGCGAATCCTCCACCGGGCGTACACCGTGCGACCGGCTACGCGCCCCGGTGGCGCCGCTCTCGACGCTAGGGTATGCCCGTGCACCGACAGCATCCACGACCAGCCGGTCGAGCGCCGCGTGCGCAGCGCGCGCACGCGTGAGGCGCTGGCGCTGGCCGTCCCCGACCAGCGCGCCACGACAACGGCCCGCGCCGCGACGAAGCGCGGCGGCGCCGGCGAGCCGTCCGCCAGGGTGCCTCCCTCGGCCAGGTAGCCCTGCACGAGCACCTGGCCGGCGCGCACCTCGTCCCCGACGCGCACGTTGGGCTCGCCCTGGCGAACGTGCACGGCCACCACCCGACCGCTCCTGCTGGCCACCAGGAGCCGCCCGGCCGCCTCGCCGGCGCGGGGGCGCACGCGCGGCACGGCGCGGATGACGACGAGGCCACCGTCCGAGATCACGCCCGCCCACGACAGCGTCGGCACGGCGGAGGCGACGGCGGCCGCCACGCGGTCCCGATCCACGGCCTTGCGCCAGGCGCCGGGGCGGACCCCGGCGGCGGCGGCGGCGGCCGCGATGCGCTTGCCCACGGGCGCCGCGACGCCGACTACGCGCACCGCCCACACCATGGAGCCCGCCGCGCCCAGCACCACGGCGAACATGAGCGCACCCAGCCAGAGGCCCGGTCGGATCAGGAGGCTGCGCGCCAGGTAGGGGCCGCCGTAGCGGCTCTTCACGCGCACCCGCGCCCGCCCCCGCACGGCACGCCGCAGGGGCCGGAGCATCGGCGCGCCCACCACCACCTCGAGGCGGTCCGGCGAGAGCGCCCGCACCGACTCGACCTGGACGGCGCCAGCGAGGGCGCGCGTGAGCGCCCGCTCCGGGCGCACCCCCTCGAGCCAGACGACGACCCGCGGCCGCAGCCGCTCCGGCCAGCGCCCGCCCGTCACGTGCCCACCCGCACCACACGCACCCTGCCCACCACGTCGACCGCGTCCGCCGTCACCCGGCGCACCGCGAGGCCGTCACCCTCGATGCGCACCGGCCCCAGCGTGGAGGCCACGACGACGCGCGCGGGGGAGTACATCGACAGGCCCCGGTGGTTGAGCACCGAGACCTCACGGTTTCCGGTCCAGACGATGTGCGGCAGGTCCAGCACCACGTCGGCCGGCAGCCCCAGCCAGTCGACCGCGACGCGCTGCCACACGGCCTGCCCCCCTCGCGGCCCATCCTATGGCCGCGGGCCTGGGGCGAGACCGCAGCGGGCCGGCTGGCGCTCAGCCGACGTGCACGTCGATGCCGTACTGGCGCAGTCCCAGGCGTCGCGCCAGGCCCTGGGACGCAAGGTTCTGCGCCGACGTGCTGTAGAGCGCGACGCGGCCCTGAGCCTGGACCGCCGCCGCCCAGGCGCGCGCCGCCGCCGCGCCGTAGCCGTGGCCGCGTTGGGCTGCGACCGTGTGCAGGCCTGCCTCGGCCGCGGCCGCCGTCTGGCGCGCGCTCAGGCAGACGGCCACCGCGCGGCCGTCGCGCACCACGGCGACACACGGCTCACGCCAGCGCCACTCGCGCCGCGCGTACGGGAAGTGCTCCTTCAGCACGGACGCGCTCTCGCGCGTCACGCGCACGGTGGACACCTGGTCGCGCGCACGCCAAGCTGCGCCTGGCGGGAACACGAAGGCCGGGCCCAGCCAAAGCGCGCCGGCCGGCCCCTCGCCGACCACAAGGCGCGCCAGGTCGTCGAGGTGCCACTCGTCACCCGCCGCCAGACCCGCCGCCTGCCGTGCCAGGCCGACATCCGCGTCGTCGCGCCAGCGCACGACGGTGCCGTCGCGCGTGAACCCAAGGAACACGCGCGGCGGCGCAGCGTAGGGCGGCTCGTTCACCGAGCGCAGGCGGCCGCGCCGATCGTGGCGGAAGAGCACCCGCACCTGCAGCTCCATCAGGGCGCGGTCGCCCATGCTCGCCGCGGCCCCGCTCAGGTGCCGCGCAGGCGCTCCTCCACCGCCTTGCGCACGTCGGCGCCTTCGGCGCGACCGGCCAGGCGGGCGAGCGCCCCCTTCATGACCGCGCCCATGTCCTTGGGGCCGGCCGCGCCCACGGTCGCGGCCACCTCGGCCACGACGCGGCGCACCTCCTCCGCGTCGGCGGCGTGCGGCAGGTACTCGCCCAGTACCGCCATCTCCGCGCGCAGCCGCTCGACGTCGTCTCCCCGGCCGGCGCGCTCGTAGTCGGGCAGGACGTCTTCGCGCTGGCGGATCTCGCGCCGCACGACCGCCGCCACCCCGGCATCGTCGAGGTCGCCCTGGCGGCGGCGCTCGATCTCGGCGCTGCGCACCCCGCTCCACACCATGCGCAAAACGGAAAGGCGCAGGCGGCCGGCCTCCCGCGCCTTGAGCGCTTGCTTCATGTCTGCCTCGAGGCGATCGCGCAGGCTCATCCGCGCCGACGCTTGCGCGCCGCCTCGGAC
>JAKASY010000130.1:5325-6283 GCA_021817625.1 Bacillota bacterium
CCTTCCAGCCCCCCTCCGGGGCGTCTGACGAAGCCTAACTATGCTATCCCCGGCAGAACACGCTGTCAACGCCTGTGCGCCGGCTCGCAGCCGCCCCCGGCCGCCCATGCGCGCTCTAAGCGACTTCTAGGGTAGCGCCAAGACGTCCTTAACCACCATCGACGCGCCTTGTGACAGCATCTTCCTCGAAGGACGGAGATTCCGAACAGGAGGCGACATCGATGGCGTTTCGATGGAGCTCGATCATCGTCGCGCCCATCACGGCGGCGGCCCTCGGGCTCGGCTACGGCCTCGGCACGGCCGCGCCGAGCGCACTGCCTGGCGCGGCGGCCGCGGCCGCCTCGACGCCCGCCGTAAACCTGGCCGCCAAGAGCGCGAGCGCGGCCTCGGCCAAGGTGACAGGCGCGCTCACGGCGACCAGCGTCTCGCAGGTGGTGGCGGCGACCGAGCCCGCGGTCGTGACGATCTACACGACCGTGCCCGGCCAGGTGCAGAACACGCCCTTCGGCCAGCAGCTCAGCCCACCGTCGTCAGGCACCGGCTCGGGCTTCATCATCAGCTCGGACGGCCTCATCCTCACGAACGACCACGTGGTCGCGGGCGCCTCAAGCGTGCAGGTGCGCGTGAACGGCTACTCGAGCCGGTTCAAGGCCACCGTCATCGGCACGAACTACGGGCTCGACCTGGCGCTCATCAAGGTCAACGCCCCCAAGGCCCTGCCGAGCCTCACGCTGGCGCCGCAGGCCAGCGCGGCGCCGATCGGCGCGTTCGCCATCGCCATCGGTGCACCCGAAGGCCTCTACAACACGGTCACGTTCGGCATCATCTCGGCCAAGGGCCGCTCGTTCTCCATCGCGGGGCGCAACTACGCGAACCTCCTGCAGACGGACGCGGCGATCAGCCCGGGCAACTCCGGCGGTCCGCTGCTCAACCTGGCCGGGCAGTGTAGCGCCATCAA
>JAKASY010000131.1 GCA_021817625.1 Bacillota bacterium
GGCGGCACGACCGTGGCCGCGGCGCGGGCGCTGCTCGGCTTCGGCGCCCGCCGCGTGGTGGCGGCCGCCACCCATGCCGTCCTGTCGGGCCCGGCGGCAGCACGGCTGCGCGAGGTACCGATCGAGGAGTTCGTGTTCACGGACACCCTGCCGCTGCCGCCCGACACGGACGAGCGGTATCATGTCCTATCGGTGGCACCGCTCCTGGCGGACGCGATCCGGCGGATCCACGAGGACCGCTCGATCACCCGCCTGTTCGAGAGCTGAGCGGCGAGAGTCGACCGGAGGAGGCTTTCTGGTGGCGAAGGCAGGAGAGGACGGGGGCGAGGCGCAGATCGCGGCGAGCGAGCGCGCGGCCGGCAAGCACGCGGCGCGCAGCCTCAGGGCGGCGGGCGGGGTGCCGGTCGTCCTGTACGGGCACGGGGAGCCGGTGGCCCTGGCGCTTTCCGCGCGGGAGGTCCTTGCCATCCAGCACATGCCGCGCAACCATGTGTTCCCGCTGCGCGCGGGCGCGGGCAAGGCGGAGAACGTCCGCCTGGTGGCGGTGCAGCGGGAGGCGACGAGCGGCCGCATCCTGCACCTCGACCTGGAGCGGGTGGTGCGCGGCGAGCGCTCGCGCGCCCCGGTCGCCGTCGTGGTCGAGGGCGAGGAGGCGCTCGCGCGGCGGGAAGCGGTCCTCACCCGCCTGGTGGACAGCCTCGAGGTCGAGGGCGAGACCATGCACCTGCCCTCGTCGGTGAGCGTCGACGTGTCCGCGCTCGAGCCCGGCGCGCGTGTGAGCGCCGGTGAGATCGCGCTGCCCCCGGGTGTGAACCTGGTCACGCCGCCCGACACCGCGGTGCTTCAGGTCGGGCACGCCCGGGCCGCCGCCGTGGAGGCGCCGGAGGAGGCCGGCGAGGGCCAGCCCGAGGCGGCCGAGGCGGACGCCGACAAGTCCTAGGTGGGCGAGCCTGGCGGGCGGGTCCGCCTAGTCGTCGGCCTGGGGAACCCCGGGCCGCGCTACCGCGGCACGCGCCACAACCTCGGCTTCGAGGTGATCGAGACCCTGCTCGCCCGGCGCGCCGCCAGGCCCTCCCGCCGCTTCGCCGGGCTGAGCGCCACGGTGGCCGGGCCCGGCGGCGCTGTCACGCTGCTCATGCCGGAGACGTTCATGAACGACAGCGGGCGGTCGGTGGCGATGGCCCGCCGTCGCCTCGGCACGGCGCCGGCCGAGGTGCTCGTCGTGCACGACGACCTGGACCTGCCGGCAGGGGCCGTGCGCGTCCGTCCGCGAGGCTCGAGCGGCGGCCACAACGGCCTCAAGTCGATCATCGTCGCCCTCGGGGGCGAGGGCTTCGGTCGCGTGCGCCTGGGCATCGGCCGGCCGCCGGGGCTTGAGGGCGAGGATGTCGTGCGCTACGTGCTCGAGCGCTTCGTGCCGGCCGAGCGGGCGCTCGTCGACGACGCGGTCGGGAGAGCGGCGGACGCCGTGGAGTGCGTCCTGGCCGAGGGCTACGAGGCGGCCATGAACCGCTACAACGGCCCTGCGGCGGCCGGCGGGCGTCTCTTGGGGCGGCAGGACGAGTATCCATAGCGGGAGGAACGACACGTGGGCGGAAGGGGTGGACGCGTGCGCAGCGCGGCGCTCAGGGCCGCCCGCCTGCTCGAGCGGATGTTCTTTCCCACCCTGGTGCTGGTCGTCTGCCTGGCCCTGATCGCGCCCGGCCCCGGCCGCTCGCTCGGCAGCGCCGTCATCCCGCTCTTCAGCCTGATGATGTTCGCGGTGAGCCTGACGTTTCACGTCGATGACGTGCGCCGGGTGGTGCGTGAGCCGTGGCCGCTCCTCGTGGCGGCGGCGGCCGTGTTCGTGCCCCTCGCGCTTCTGGCGCGCGCCTTTGCCCCGCTCGTCTTCGGGCCGGGCGCTCTCGCCATGGGGTTCGTCCTGCTGGCGGCCCTGCCCACCGACATCTCCGCGCCGCTGTTCACCGCCATGGGCGGGGGCACGACCGCCCTCGCCGCCGTGGTCAACGCGATCGTCACGGCGCTCTCGCCCTTCGTCCTGCCGCTGTGGTTCCTCGCCCTCACCGGCCTGCGCCTGGAGGTGCCGGTGGGCACCCTGGTGCTCGAGCTCGTGGCGGTCGTGATCGTCCCCACCGTGCTCGGCGTGGCCGTGCGCACGGCGGTCGCGGACGTGGGGGAGTACGACGCGGTCTGGCAGGCGGCGGGCGCGGCGATCTACCTCGCCCTCGTCGGCATCGTCGTGTCCCAGGACGCCGGCCGCCTCGACGGCCTCACGCCGGCGCTCCTCGGCGCCGTGATCGCCGGCGTGCTGGTCCTGAACGCCCTGGGCTACGCGGCCGGGCTGTTGCCGTGGCTGGCCTCCGCCCGGCGGCCGCCCGACCGCCTGGCGTACGTGCTCGCCCTGGGGGAGAAGGAGTTCTCGGTGGCCGTGGCGGTGGTGTACGCGGCGGGCCTCGACCGGGCGCTGCTCGTTCCCGCGGTCGTCGCCTCCGTGGTGCAGGTCGTGACGGCCACCTTCCTGTCCCGCCACAGCCGCCGCCACCTCTCCACCCGGCCCTAGCCGCGGGCGGTGGCGACCGTGCCTGCGCGCACGAGGTGGAGCGGGGCGCGCCCGAGCGCGTGCGCCTGCGCGGCGGTGATGTAGCCGGCGCTCACCATGCTCTCAAGGACGGCCGCCTGGCGGCCCTTGGCGTCGCTCAGGTCGGCCAGGGGATCGTAGAGCGAGGGCGCCTGCGGCAGGCCCGCGATGAGGGCGCACTGGGCGGGGGTGAGGGCGGCGGGCGGTACGCCGAAGTAGCTGCGCGCGGCGCTGGCGATGCCGTACGCTCCGTGGCCCAGGTACACCTCGTTCAGGTAGAGGGCGATGATCTCCGTACGCGGGAAGTCGAGGGTCATGATGACGGCGAGGACGACGCCCTTCAGCTTGCGCACGATCGTCTTCTTCGGCGTAAGGAACATGTCGCGCGCGACCTGCTGCTGGATCGTGGAGGCGCCCTGGACGAAGGCGCCGCGCTCGAGGTCGACCAGGGCGGCGCGAGCGATGCCCTCGAAGCTGATGCCGGGGTTCGTCCAGAAGCTGCGATCCTCCGTGGCGACGAGGGCGTCCACGAGAAATGGCGGCAGGCCGGCGTACGGCACGTAGGGGCCGCCGTGGTAGTGGGCGAGGCGGGCGCGCACCAGGACCGGCAGGGCGGCGACGCGAGGCTGCATGACGGCGCCGTAGGCCGCCGCGGCGAGCACGGCGACGACTGCCGCGGCGACGACCAGGCCACCCAGCGCGCGCCAGCCCGTCCTGCGCGGCGGCCCGCCGCGCGCCTCCCTCGCGGCCTTGCGCCCCACGCCCCTCACCTCCGCCCTGCATCCTGCACCTTCCAGCGCGTGTGCGCCACGGCCGCCCACCCCGTCCGCCCGGCCGATCGAGTATCATGGCCGAAACGGCGGCGACGGAGGTAGGAGTGGCGCAGCGGCAGGCGCGCATCCTTGGCGGCACGGGCGTGCGCACGCCCTGGCGGCGCCTGCCCGCGCGTGTGCGCGCGGCCGTGGAGGAATGCCTCGGAAGCCCGGTGGTGCGCGCGCGAACCATCCGCGGCGGCTTCTCGCCGGGCCTCGCGGCCGATGTGCGCGCGGCCTCCGGGCTGCGCGTGTTCCTCAAGGCGGTGGGCCCAGAGCGCAACCCGGACTCGCCCGACCTCCACCGCCAGGAGGCAGCCATCGCTTCGCGTCTGCCGGCGGCGGTGCCCGCGCCGCGCCTGCTCTGGTCCTGGGACGAGGGCCCTGGCGGGTGGGTGGCGCTCGCCTTCGCCTGGCTCGACGGCGCGATGCCGCGCCTGCCGTGGCGCAGGAGCGACGCCTGGCGGGTGCTGTCTGCGCTCGACGCGATGGCCGCGGACCTCACGCCTGCGCCGATCGAAGGCCTGCCGCCCGCGGCGGACGCCTTCCGCGCCTCGATCAACGGCTGGAGCCGGCTGCGCGCGGAAGGAGGCGAAGGCGCCCTGACCCCCGCCTTTCGGCGCGGCCTGGACACCCTATGCGCACTCGAGGCCGCCGCGCCCGCGGCCGCCGAGGGCGACACCCTTCTGAACCTCGACGTGCGCCGCGACAACCTGATCCTCGGCCCGGCGGGCGAGGTGTGGGTGGTCGACTGGCCGGGGGCCTGCCGTGGCGCCGCCTTCGTGGAGGCGCTGCTCTTTCTGCCCTCGCTCGCCATGCAGGGAGGCCCCGCGCCGGAGGAGGCGCTCATGCGCTCCGCTGCGCTGCGCGCGGCGGACCCCGGCGCCGTGGACAGCGTCCTCGCCGCGGCCGCCGGCTACTTCACGTACCATGCGCTACAGCCGCCGCCGCCCGGCCTGCCCACGCTGCGCGCGTTCCAGGCGGCGCAGGGGGAGACGGCGCGCGCGTGGCTCGGACGCCGCCTGCGCTGGCTGTAGGCGCCTTCCCAGGCCGGCCGGCATCGGGGCCCGGTCCACCCGGGACTTTTGGCCACGGAGCCTGCGTCGTTGGGTCGTGTGCCAACGTCCCCGGGCGGGTGTTCCCTAGGGGCAGGACGCGGCGGCGCTCGCGCGCCGCGCTGGCCGTCCCAAGGAGGCCGAGCCGATGCCCGCCCACCCTGTGATTCCCGCGCTCCGCCACGCCACCGCCCGCCCCGACCCAAGCGCCCTGATCGCCGGCACGGAGCCGCAAAGCGCGATGACGGCCGAGCTCAAGCCGCCGCTCACGCCGGCCGAGGCCGAGGCGGAAAGCAGCCGCTGCCTCCTGTGCGGCGGTCCATACGCGCCGGCGCCATGCACCGCCGCCTGCCCGGCGGGCGTGGACGTGCCGGGCTTCATCGAGGCCATCGGGCGGGACGATCCCGTCGGCGCCGGGCGCATCGTGCTGGAGAGCAACCCGCTCGGCGGCACGTGCGCGCGCGTCTGCCCGACCGAGGTGCTGTGCGAGGGCGCCTGCGTGCTCCTGCACGAGGGCCAGCGGGCCGTCGACATCGGCCGTCTGCAGCGCTTCGCGGTGGACAGCGCGCTCCTCGCCGAGGAGGCGCACGCCCCCGCGGCCCTCGACCCGCCGAACGGGCGCCCGGTGACGGTGCTCGGGGCCGGGCCGGCGGGGCTCGCGGGCGCGGCGGATCTCGCGGCTCTCGGCTACGCCGTGACGGTGGTCGACGACCGGGCGGAGGTCGGCGGCCTCGTGCGCTACGCGATCGCTCCCTACCGGCAGCTGGATGAGCCCCTGCCGCTCGAGCGCCGGCGGCTGGAGCGACTCGGCGTGCGCATGCAGATGGGAAGCGCCGTGGACACGCCCGACAAGCTCCGGGCGATCGAGGCCGCGAGCGACGCCGTCCTCCTGGCGGTCGGGATGGGCGAGGACGCCGAGGCTGGCTGCGAGGGCGAGGACCTCCCGGGCGTATGGCCGTCCCTGCGCTTTGTCGAGGCGATCAAGGCGGGCACGCTGCCGCGGGTGGGGGAGCGCGCAGTGGTCATCGGGGGCGGCAACACCGCGATGGACATGGCGCGCGAGGCCGTGCGGCTGGGGGCGCGGGAGGTGACGGTGCTCTACCGCCGCACCGAGGCGGAGATGCCCGCCTACCGCCACGAGGTGGAGGAGGCCAGGGCGGAGGGGGTGCGCTTCGCCTGGCTCACCGCGCCGCTGCGGTTCCTCGGCCATGGCCGCCTGGAGGCGGTGGAGTGCCGCTACATGCGCCTGGGCGAGCCGGACGCGAGCGGGCGCAGGCGCCCGGAGCCCGTGCCCGGCACCGAGTTCCGCATGGTCGCGGACACCGCCGTCGTGGCGGTCGGCCAGCGTCCCAGAGCGCCGTTCCTCGCCTGGATCGACGGCCTTTCCCTGGAGCGCGGCCGCATCGTCTGCGACCCGGACACGGGCCGGACCGGCAACCCGAAGTACTTCGCCGCCGGCGACGCCGTGAACGGCGGCGACACGGTGGTGGAGGCGGTGCGCCTGGGGCGCAGGGCGGCGGCGGGCATCGACGCCGCCCTGGGCGCAGAGGTGCGGCCATGAGCGCGCTCGTGGTCGAGGCGGGCGCCATGGCGCCCGCGCCTCTCGCGCCCGAGGCGGAGGTCTGGTACGAGCAGGCGGATGCCACCCTGGTGGTGCGGCGGGCGTACTGCAAGGGCTGCGACCTGTGCGTGCGCGCCTGCCCGGCCGGCATCCTCGCCCTCGATGACGACGAGCGCGTCGTGGTGAGCGACGTGGCCCGCTGCATCTTCTGCGGCGCGTGCGCGGCGCGCTGCCCGGACTTCGTGTTCGTTCTGCGCGGCGGGGCCGTTCGGGCC
>JAKASY010000132.1:0-5457 GCA_021817625.1 Bacillota bacterium
GCCCGGTAGCGGGCGAACCATCCGCAGAAGGCGCTGAGCTCGGCCCAGTCCGCGCTCGCAAGCGGGCCCGGCACGACCACCTCGCCGGCGCCCGTGACCCGCGCCTCGCCCGCCAGATCGGCAAGCCCTGGCGGCGGCTTACCCTCCGCCCAGGCCCTGAGGGCAGGTGTGGCCCGTACCCACGGCAGACCTGCCCGGCGCTCGGCGTCCGCGATCGCGAGTGCGCCCAGGCGATAGCCCGTGGCGACGAACAACGGCAGGTGGCCGCGGCGATCCTGGCAGAGGCTGTCCACGCCGACCGTGAGCGGCATGTCGGCCAAGGCGAAGAGGTCCAGCCAGCGGTCGGGCGGCAGCGCGCCGAGCACCGCCGGCCGGACGAGGGCCAGTTTCGCGTCCTCGGACGGCAGGATGTCGACCCACGCCTCCACCAGGCTCGACCACTGCTCGGCGGCTCCCAGCTGGAGCCAGCGCTCGGCTGCGGGCGTAGCCTCGGCCACCCCACGACCTCTGTCCAGTCGCACGAGCGAGCGCATGGCGGCAAGCGCGAGCGGCAGGGCGACCGCTGCATCGTACTCGTACCAGGCACGGTGGCCACCGATGAGCGCCGGGTGGTCGCGCGCCGTGACGAGGGGGCGCAGGCCGTCCTGGGCGCGCTTCGTCAGGCGTCCCTGCTTGGTCGTCGGCACGCCCAGGCGCAGGCGCCCCAGCAGGCGAGCGACGTCGGCCACGACGGCCTGCGGCGACAGGGCCGTCGACTCCTGGGGGCCGGGGTCCCGACCGAGGGCGACGTGGTGCAGCACGGCGACGGGCAGGGCATCCAGCACCTCGGTCGGGACGACCAGGAGGTCGTGCGGCGGCTCGACGTGGCCGATGAGGGCCTGGTCGACCAGACGGGTGACGGTCTCGGTCATGACGGCGTGCGACCACCGCCTGCGCACGAAGAAGGTGTGCTCGGCGAAGATGGTCCGCTGGCTCCCATGCCACGCCCAGGCGAGGGCGTAGAGAAGCTGGCGGGCGTCCTCGTCCAGCCGCCCCATGGCGGCGGCCACGTGCTCCGGGCGGGCAAGCAGTCCGGCGAGCGCGGGCGCGTCCGCGGCCGCGGACGGCTCGAGCCCGACCGAGCGCGCTAGGGCGACGCGCGCGGATGCCCCGAGACGCGTGACCGCCTGGATCAGGTCGAACCGCCGGCCGCCTTGGGGCTCGGCTCGCCCCGCCAGCTCCGCCCCCAGGTCGTCCAACTCCCCGGGCGCCTCCCCGGCGACCCCGGCCGCGTCCCGCTCCTGGTCGAGCCAGAGACGAACCTGGGCGACGTCCATGTCGTCCAGGTCCCCGAGCTCATCGTCCTCGAATCGCCGCCGCGGCGGCAAGCCGTCCACCCCCTGGCCTCACCCGGCCGGGCCGCGTCAGATGCGCCCGAGCTCGAAGAACGATTCGCGCGGGCCGTCCTCGCCCAGGTGGCGAAGGATGCCCGCCAGGAGCCGGCCTGGATCGTCCCCGCCGTCGAGCGGGAACCAGCCGCCGTCACCGGAGAAGTGCCGCCGCTCCAGGACAAACCCGCGTTCCACGTCGTCGACGAGGCACAGGCGGGCGATCTCGGCGTAGCGCAGCGGCGAGGTCTCTCGCGCCCTGGCGATGATCGCTGCCTCCAGGGCACCGAGCGGCTCGAGGGCGGCGCCCGCCCCTCCGCCCGCGCGCCACCCGGCGAACGGCCGAATCGGGTGGTAGATGACGATGTTGGCACGCTCGGCCTCCGCCTGGTAGCCACGCGTCGGCCCATGTCCGGCGAGGACGTTGCGAACAGCCTCGAGCTCCTCGAGGCGGATGGGCGATGGCCGGGCACGCCGGACGCTCACCTGGCGGTTTACGCTCTCCGCGAACGCCCAGCCGTCCGGCATCGTCGCAACCGCCTCGCCAACAGTGTTCTTGGCCGCCACGTAGCGAGGGCCTCGCGCCGTCGGAACCCGGCGCAGCTCGTAAGTTTCGCCCAGCCGGTTCGTGTACGTGTCGCCGCTACCCGGCCCGCCCGTCGCCTCCGCCGTCGCTCGGCCCGTCCTTCTCGGTGCCATCCGCACGCCCCCCGGTCTCCCTCGAAGATGCTGGTGGCGCGCTCGCGCTACGTAGCGCCGCCGCCCGGGCGCACACGCTGGAACGGCACGACGTTTGAGTCGGCGGCGCGCTCTACCCCGGGTACGGCCGCTTCCGCTTGCGCAGCCGCCGACGCCTCGGCCACCCGGATCGTGTAGTGGTAGCCCTGCTCCACAAGAAACAGCTGGCGCCTCTGCGCGTACTCCTGCTCGACCGTGTCCCGGCTGACCAGGGCGTAGAAGCGCGCCTGCCGCCCGTCGGCCTTGGGCCGCAGGATGCGCCCGAGGCGCTGGGCCTCCTCCTGGCGCGAGCCGAACAGGCCGCTCACCTCGATCGCCACCGACGCCTCCGGCAGGTCGATCGCGAAGTTTCCCACCCGCGACACCACGAGCAGACGAACGTCGCCCTGCCGGAAGGCGCCGAACAGCCGGTCGCGCTCGCGCTGCGGCGTCTTGCCGCTGACGAGGGGGGCACCCAGGCGGGCGGCCAGGCGCTCCAGCTGGTCGACGTACTGGCCGATCACGAGCGTCGGCTCGGCGTCGTGGCTCGCCACGAGCTGCGCCGCGAGCTCTTCCTTCAGGGGGTTCTCGGCGGCCAGCCGCGCCTGCTCGCGGGCGCCAAGCAGGGCGTACGCGTGCCTCAGCTCCGGTGGCAGCTCGAGACGGAGCTCAAGACACTCGGCACTGGCGATCCAGCCCTTGTGCTCGAGCTCCCGCCACGGTACGTCGTAGCGCTTCGGCCCGATCAGGGCGAATACGTCGTCCTCTCGTTGGTCCTCGCGCACCAGGGTGGCCGTGAGCCCCAGGCGCCGCCGCGCCTGGATGTCGGCCGCCATGCGGAACACGGGCGCCGGCAGGAGATGGACCTCGTCATAGATGACGAGCCCCCAGTCGCGCTCACCCATCAGTCGCATGTGCGTCATCTCGCCGTCCTTGCCGGCCCGGCTGGTCAGGATCTGGTAGGTGGCGACGGTGACGGGGAGGATCTCCTTGCGCTGGCCCGTGTACTCGCCCACGTCGTCGGCCGTGAGGCTTGTGCGCCGCAGGAGCTCGGTGATCCACTGGCGGGCGGCGGTGGTGCTCGAGCAGAGGATGAGGGTCTGGGCCCGCACCCGCTCCATCACGGCGAGGCCGACCAGGGTCTTGCCCGCTCCGCACGGCAGGCAGATCACGCCGCTGCCGCCCACGCTTTGGCCGCCGGCCCAGAAGGCGTCGCGGGCGTCCAGCTGGTAGTCGCGGAGCGCGAACGCCTCGCCGTCGTCGCGCGTGTGCCCAAGCAGGGCAAGGTGGAGCGGGGCGCCGTGCACGTAGCCCGCGAGGTCCTCAACCGGTTGGCCGGCCTTGATCAGCGCCTGCTTGATGAGGCCGCGCGACGTGGTGTGGACGCGCAGGCGGCCTTCGCTATCGGCCCCGGCCACGTACGGCGCCACCGCTCGGTGGCGGGCGACCTGGGCCAGGAGGTCCGGGTCGTCGGACGTGAGAAGGAGGCCGCCGCGCTGGTCGGCGACCAGCTTGAGGCGGCCGTAGCGTGCCATGTGGTCTGTGATCGAGAAGCGCACGTTGTCCGGCACCGGATAGCGGCTGAAGCGCTCGAGGGCCGCCAGCACGGCGTCCGAGGTGTGGCCGGCCGCCGCGGCGTTCCACAGGGAGAGCGGCGTGATGCGATACGTGTGGACGTGCTCCGGGCTCTTCACCATCTCGCTGAACGGCATGATCGCGTCCCGCGCCGCTGCGTACGCCTCGTGGTCCACCTCGAGGAGCATGGTCTGGTCGCCCTGCACGATGAGCGGTCGACCATCCAAGGCGCCGTCCCTCCCTGCATGCCGCGCGCACAAGGCAGCCTTGCCTCCGGCCGCGGCGCGGCGAGATACAGGCAGTGTAGCACGCGGCCGCGCCGGTTCGGGCGAGCCTTCGCGACGCCGCACACGGCCCCGAGGGTGCCCGCGCCCAGGCGGACCCTCGCCGCGCCGCGCGTACCGTGTGCGCCGCAGCGGCGGCTGCATGGGTGGGTGAGCCCGTCGCGCCCGCCCGGGAGTCAGCGCGGATGTCGAGAGACGTTCGCCGCTTGGCGCAACCGCTCAAGCGCTGGCATCGGGCCAACCGGAGTCGTGCACCGACGTACAGGAGTGGCCAAGTCGTGCCCCGAACGCTCCAGCGCAACGGCAAACCGGTGCCCCCTGCCGGGCACCGCCCGCGAGACTAAGGGGCAGGAGGGACGGGGCCATCATGAGCATCGAACTGCAGGGGCCGTCGGCGATCACGGGTGAGCTGCTGGCGGCATGCCGCGACAGCTTGGAGGCTACGGCCGAGCGCCGTGCGTTGGCGAGCGCCGTGCAGAAGAACGGCCTGGACGCCGTGGCCGTCGACCAGGCGCGGCTCAATGCCATGCAGCACACGTTCTCGCATCTGGTGAAGGGCGGGCCGATCACGAACCAGAAGCAGAGCGGGCGCTGCTGGATGTTCGCCGGACTGAACGCCCTGCGCGTGCCGGTGATGGAGCGCCTCGACCTGGAGACGTTCGAGCTCAGCCAGGCGCACCTGATGTTCTGGGACAAGATGGAGAAGGCGAACTACTTCCTCGAGAGCATCCTGGAGACCCTTGACGAGCCGCTCAACGGCCGGTTGGCCACGTGGCTGCTCGACCATCCGCTCCAGGACGGCGGCCAGTGGGACATGTTCGTCAACCTGGTCACGAAGTACGGCGTCGTTCCCAAGTGGGTCATGCCGGAGACGTTCCAGTCGAGCCAGTCGCGACGCATGAACCAGGTCCTCACCGCCAAGCTGCGCGAGAGCGCCGCCGGCCTGCGCGACCTCTACGCAGGGGGAGCCGGACCGGCCGCCCTGCACGACGAGAAGGAGCAGGTGCTCCGCCAGCTGTACGGTGCCCTGGTCACTTTCCTGGGGGAGCCCCCGGCTCGCTTCGACTTCGAGTGTCGCGGCAAGGATGGGACGTTTCACCGCGAGGCCGGCATCACGCCGCAGGAGTTCTACCGGAAGTACGTCGACAAGGACCTCAGCGAGTACGTGAGCCTGATCAACGCCCCGACGGCCGACAAGCCGTACGGGCGGACGTTCACGGTCCGCTACCTCGGCAACGTGAAGGGCGGCCGCGACGTGCTGTACCTGAACGTGCCGCCCGACGCCCTGCGCGACGCGGCGCTCGCCCAGCTCCTCGCCGGCGAGGTGGTGTGGTTCGGCTGCGACGTCGGCAAGATGCAGGACCGCGACGCCGGCGTGATGGCCGAGGACCTCTACAGTTACGGGCCGGTGCTTGGCATGCCCCTCGGCATGACCAAGGCCCAGCGCCTCGACTACGGCGAGAGCCGGATGACCCACGCCATGGTGTTCACCGGCGTGAACCTCGTGGACGGGC
>JAKASY010000132.1:5467-6259 GCA_021817625.1 Bacillota bacterium
CCAACCGGTGGCGCGTGGAGAACAGCTGGGGCACCGATCTCGGTGACAAGGGGTTCTTCGTGATGGACGACGAGTGGTTCGACGAGTACATGTACCAGGTCGTCGTCCACCGGCGCCACCTGCCGGAGGCCCTCGCCGTAGCGCTGTCCCAGCCGCCGATCGAGCTGGACCCGTGGGACCCGATGGGTTCCCTGGCCCGGTAGGGAGGCAGCTCCGGATCCGTCCCGGACGGCGTCGGGCGGCGATGAATGCGCTGGCCTACGCGCGCACGGAGCGCATCACCGGCCTGTCGCACCAGGTCGAGGCGGTTCTGGATCGGGGCCGGATCGGGACCTAGGTGAACGGCGCTCGGTGGCGCTCGGTCGGGGCGACGCGCGCGCGTGGTGTCGCCATCAACTACGCCGAGGTCGCCCACCGCGAGTGGGAACAGCCCCCCACATCGCCGCCGTCCACACGGCCTGCGGGACGGTCGGCGTACCTGGCACCGACAGCGGCACCGTCAGTGCGAGGAGGAAGCACCATGTCCGCCGCTAGGCGCGGGATCCGAAATGCGTTCCGCCGTTCACGCGAACATGGAAAACTGTGTTCCATGCCGCTTCTCGCCTCATCACCGGCTGCCGCGGTCGCCCGGGACTTACGCCAGCTCCTCGAGCGTTTATCCTCTCCCGGTGACTCCGGGCGAGGCGGGGCTTACGCAGCCCCAGCGAGTTCGGCCAGGTTCCTGGCGGCATTCAGATCCCGCCCGATCACCAGGCCGCACGCCTCGCACCGGAAGGTGCGCTCCGACAGGGA
>JAKASY010000133.1 GCA_021817625.1 Bacillota bacterium
ACTGGACGTCCACAGGACCGCCCACCTGCCCGTCAAGACGGTCTACCTCTACCCGCTCTCCCCCGATTACCGCTCCGTGCTCACCGCGCCGAGCCCGTCATAGGCCCACCCTGGCCGCCCCTCAACTCGCCCTGACCCCCGGCCACCGACCATGTACGTAGGTTCCAGCCCTACCGCGTGCACCACCCTCTAGTCGTACAGCCGCAAGGGTTTCGGAAGACCCCCGACGCTATGCAGAAGCGCCGGGGCCTGCTTTTGCCGCCACTTTGCCGTCCTGCCGCCCTCATCGCCGGACTGATACCGCGCATTTTTCGGGCCATCTGACGGCGACAACTGGTGTTCCGCCAGGAACCGGTCGAGCGCCTCCGCCGTCTGCCTGCTGGCCTCCGGCAAGAGGTCAGAGTACGTGTCGAGAGTCAGGCTCCAGTTCTTGTGGCCCACAATCTTCGAGATGACCGCCAATTTCACGCCAGCGGCGAGCATCAGCCTGACTCGCGCGCCATCCCGCGGGTTGTCGCCACATTCGGTCGGCTCGCGCACGCCTGGCCAACGACACCGGCGAGATCCGCCCCGATCACGTAGTCGCCGCCCTCGAGGAGACGGAGATCCGGTGACCGGCCCACCGCCAGCTTCGGCTGGAATCAAGTGACGAACAAGGCCAGCACACCCGGATCCTAGTGTGGTGCCTCACTTTTGTGCAGCCAGTTTCGTGGCGAGTGCAACGCGACCGCGGCGGACCTTGCGCCGGCAACGGATGCCCGCGACGGCCAAGAGCCGAGGTCTACTCGCGAGTGGGCAATGAGGCGAACCACCGACTGGCGGGCACCCGGCCGCAGTAACGCTTGGCCGTACACTTCGACCAATGCGCATGGCACTCGGTGGGCGGTGCGTCGGGATTCAAAGTCTGGCGTTCGTCCCGCCGACGCATCGCGGTCGACGCGCCGACCTCTAGGCCCACCGGGAGGCCGCAGGGGCGTCGCAGAGCGGCGCCGCCTACGAAGGCCCGGCCCCGAGGAACGTGGGACGAGATGCGGAGAGCTAGGCGAGTTCATCCAGTGAAGGCGGCTCAAACACCCGCGTCCACTCCTTGAGTTTGATTTCAGGTATGAGAAAGGTGCTCTCTCGAGACTCCGCATTCCGGACCCTCAGGCGTTCAAGAAGCACTTCTTCGGACGCTTCGGCGAAGTGGATTCTGAACTCCGCGCCGAGGGCTCTTGACAGGATCGTGTGGGTAAGTTGGACCGTCGGTGGTGGGTGACGGGCGCTACCGACACCATGGTCATTGCGGTGGGCCTGCCCACCGCTAACCAGCCTGCCACACGGTTCGTGCTGGGCGGAAACGCCCGAAGAGCCCGCAGGGCGTGGCTTTCCGCCCAGCACGGACCGTGTGTATGAGGGGGTGCAGGCGGAGGTGTCGATCGTCGCGACGGCCCATGGGCGTCACGCCACGGACTTACGCCACGCTCCAGGTGGCGACCAGTTACCCACCCAATGTTGCTAAGAGCCGACCAGTCATTTCACAATTCTCGTAAACATGGTGCGATGTGGTGGCCGGCGCCACCACTAGGTGACCTGATTGCAAGAAATTGAGCGTATTGAGTGTACGAGTTCGGTGGGCGCACCTCTCCAAGATGTTCCGCACCCTCTCTTGGCAGCTACGGCAGCCTGCCTCCGAGCCCAAGCGTAAGGTCCTCGACATGATGGCCTGGTACTGGCAGGAACTCGTCGCCTTCGCGCATCACCCCAGCGCCGTCCCCGACAACAACGCGGCCGAACGGGCACTACGCCGGCCCGCCCTGGGCAGGAAGAACTACCAGGGCAGTCGCGCCGCTTGGGCCGCCGACCTCGCCGCCGCCATGTTCTCCATCTCCGAGACCATGAAGATGTGGCAGATCGACCCGGTCGACTACCTCACGCGTTACCTGGAGGCTTGCGCTGCGGCCGGCGGCAAGGCACCGTCAGACCTCACGCCTTTCCTCCCTTGGCGTGCGCCTCGGGGCCCGTCGCCATGATGGACCTTCCCCCGGGCCTGCGCGTGCTGCGCGGCCACCCGATCACGTCGGACGACATCGCCACCATCCGCCAGATCGTCGGCCAGACCGACCGCTACCCGACCCGCGCGGCCATCGCTCTCGCGGTCTGCGACGCCCTGGCCTGGACGCGCCCGGGTGGTGAGCCTCACGTCACCGCGTGCTCCGCAGCGCTGCGCCGCCTGGAGCGCGAGGGCATCATCACCCTGCCAATCGCACAAACCGTATGCCGGCCCCCGCCGCCTACCCATGCCACCCAGGCGCGACTGGCCCGAGACCATCGCCGGCCCCCTCGAGGGCCTCACCGTCCGTCTCATCCCGATCGTCGGTACAGGTCCCGACCACGATCTCTACCGCGAGCTACTAGCGCGCTTCCACTATCTCGGCTACTACCCCATCCGCGGCAGCCAACTGCGCTACCGCATCGACTCCACCAGCGGTTCATGCTCGCCACCATCCTCGACCACATCGACAAGCTGGAAGAGCTGATCGCTACCGCCGATGCGACGCAGAACCTCAACCTCTTGCCCGGCCAGAGGGTGCCAGCGGTAGTGGATGACGACCCGAGACCCCTGTGCAACATGAGCGTTTTGTCGCCACCCTGCCCTGGGTCAGGGTCCCGAACCTCGCCTCCCATGTCCTCGCCATGGGCGCGCGCGAGCTGCCTCGCGACTGGCAAGCGCGCTATGGCATCCGCCCGCTCCTCCTCGAGACGTTGGTCGACAGCTACCAGTTCTCCGGCACCTCATACCGCGCCCAAGGCTGGGTGCACGTCGGTCAGACCATCGGCCGCGGACGCAACGATCGCCGTACCCGCCTGCGCCGCCACCTGCCTGAGAAGGACGTTTACCTCTATCCCATTGAACCAGGCTGGCGACAAAGGCTCACCCGTCCCCCCGTTTCATAGCCTGGGCTGCACGCTCCGCCCTGACCGCCTCCCACGCCTCTGGCTGCTGCTCGCGCCATTCCCGCTGGATTGTCGGGTAGCCATGGGCCTCGAGCATGTCCGCGATGTCTTCCAGCACGTCGACGGCACCGTCTGCCGGAAGACATGCCGCCGCCCACTCGCGCTTACCATCGCCGACCGTCACGCCTACGGCCGGAAAGACCATCGTCGTCGAGATGCCAAACTGCACCGCACGCGTGCGCCCCGCGAGGTTGTGCGCCGCCTCCCACAGGGAGCCCGCCGCCGCGTCCAGCGTCTCTTGAAGCAATGCGCTGGGCCGGTCATCCGCCACACCCTCGGCCGTCGTGTGCCGCCCTTGCCCCACGTGGGCACTACCTCGCGATCCTGACCCGGAGCGTTCACCCCGGCGACGCTCTGCCCGATTCACACACGCTCTCCTCGACCAAGCCGCATGCCGCGTCCCTTCGTCCGCGTCCGCCGTCATCCCTGCCGCGTTGGCTCCCTTACACCCCGCTACCCCGGGTTACCGAACTTGTACTATTGAGTCAAGTTTGTCATTTGAGAGTACACAAAAACAGGGCTCGGGGGAGCCGTCGGTGCGGGCGTATGCAGGACCGGAGAGTGGCGGTCCCACCGGTCAACAAGGCGGCGGTGCCTTAACGGCTACGCCAGGTCATGCGTCTGGTCGTAATCAAGGAGGTCAACCCGAGGGCTGCCTCATGCGCCGCAATAGTCCCCGAAGGGGCGGTGCGACCTCAAGGGTCGTGACACCGGTGGGCCGTACTCCCCGGTCCGTTTGCAGCGTAGGGCCGGGGGCGGTCGAAGACAAGGGCAGGGTCAGGCGATGGCGGCGAGGCCGGCGAGGTGGTGCTCGACGGCCTTGGCAGCGCGCTCGACCTGGGCGGAGGTCGGCTGGACGCGATAGTGGCTGTACGCAGGGGCAAGAACACGATCATGGAGCTTGACCACGGCCAGGCATAGGCACAAGCCGTGGGCCTTGACGCGGTAGCGATGGCTGTGGGGCACGCGCTCGATGATGCCCTTCAGACGCAGCCGCCGAAGGTCGTAGGTCGCCTTGGTGGGTGTGTATGCGTCTGCGAGCAGACCCTGGCGTAAGACCCGGGCGACCGCGGCAGCCGGTGATGAGGCAAGAAGCGGCATGGAACACAGTTTTCCATGTTCGCGTGAACGGTACCCTTGCCCTGCCCCGCTAGGTGCCGACCGCCTGACGGAGCGCGTCGAGCACGCTGTCAGGTACCTGGTCCGGCAGGGAGCAGCCCGGCGCCAGTAGCATCGGCTGTTGGCGCGCCTGGGCCCAGACGAGAGTGCTCTCAAGCGCAGTAGCGAGTTCGTCCGCGCCTTCGGCGGTCACCGCGGTGCCCGACTCGGGCGCCCCTCCCACGGGCACGCGGCCGCCCAGGCGACCCAGCCCCTCCTCGAGCGAGATGCCAGTGGCCATGGACGACCAGCTGACTAATGGAAGAGGGTAGTCGGCGACCTGCTCCAGGCGCAGCCCTGGGCCGCCATGCACGTGCAGAATGTTCAGCGCACCTTCGCGCAGGGCGTCAACGACGGCTAGGTCGTACGGACGACCGAACTCCGCGAAGGCTGCGGGCGGCAGTACGTCGGCCCCCCAGACGGACAGGTAGATCCCGTCCGCTCCGGCGGCCAGCAGGGCGCGGCCGATCGCGATGACCGACGCGGCGAGGGCCTCGAGGGCGTGGTGCACGCGGGGCGGGCTGTCTTCCAGAAGCCTCTCGGGCGTGTCGAGGCCCCGCAGCTCGAAGGCGTACATGAGTGGCGTGAACAGGGTGACCAGGAGCGGCGCCTCCGGGCCGATCAGGCGCCGCGTCTCGCGCGCCGCAAGAACGTATTCGGCGGCGGCGCGGCTGCGGTCGGGGCCGGCGACTTGGACGTAGTCCCAGTCGCCCTCCTTGGTCACGCTTCCGAGCGGCATGGTGAACGGGATGTCCGGCATCACCTTGGCCGCATCGGCGTCGTAGCGCCGGTAGAACCACGCTGTTCCTCGCGCCAGTTCGCGGCCCGTGCCGCCGGCGGGGAAGTGGCGCCAGAAGAGTACCGGCGTGCGGTCGGGCAGCCTTCCCTCTATCAGCGCCTCGAGGCGACGACGCTTTTGGCTGTCGGTGCCTGCGGTTTCCGCGTGGTTCATCTACTCTCCGCCCTTCCGATGGATCGTGGATGGGACCGGGCTGTTCAGAGGAACGTCGGCATTTGAGCGGGTTGTGCCGGAGGCACCAGCCGGCTTAACTGCCGTGGCGACCAGAACGTGGATCCGCGCCGGCCGCTTCTCTGAGCGACGCCCAGGCCTTCAGCAGTTCCAGTTGGTGGTCGGCCACCAGCCTCAGCACACCTCTGACGTCGGCTGCGCTCAGACCCGCCGCATACTCGAGGGCGATCGGCCGAAGCCAGACCTTGGCTGTTCCCTGCCGCGACACGGCAGTGACGCATGGCGGTTCGTGGGGCGACAGGCGAAGCGCGAAGCCGCCCTCGAGAAGCACAACGCGCGACACGGCATCCACCACCCGATGGCGAGTGGGCGTCTGCGGTCGGATCACGCGCAGGCGGCGGTGGGTGCCGATGACTTCGGTGCGCAGATGGGCGTCCCTCCCCGCTCCGATGGCAGGTTAAACGTCCAAGCCCGGTGCTGCCAGGGGCCAGCCGGTGCGCGAGGAGCTTGACGATCTCCCAGGAAAGCACATGGTGAGGAGGGACGAGTCGTGGCGTTCGAGGTTGAGTTTCAGCGGAAGCGCCTTGGCGACCCGCAGCAATCAAGGTGACCGTCGACGTCGGGTAGAACGGCGCCGGACCTTAGGGCGGCCGTGGAGGAGTACCTGGCGTCGCTCCGCAAGGCGGGTCGAGCGGCCTGCCCCGCCCCGGACGCCCCGGAGCGCACGAGCTCGATCCACGGGCGCGTGGCGCCGCCGTGGCGGGCCGCGTTGGCCACGCTTGGCCTGTGCTGACGGGGGTAGTACCCTCGCGTCGGGCATCGTTCGTAGGAGAGCGGCCCAGATGCCTCTGCCCGCAGCGAGAAGGCCGGCTGGCTCGGGTGCCCCGGGTCAGGTCTTGTATGACCCCGTCACCGCTTCGCGTACGGTGTTGAGAAGTACCGTTGCCACCACGTACGCTCGAACGCGACCTTGCCCGCGTGCCAGTGGCGGCCCGGCCGGAAGAGGCGTACCTCCGGCACTGGCTGGGCATAGAAATTGCCCCGCGCGAAGGCGGCTCTTCCGTCTCCCAACTCAAGGAAGCACTCGCCGTTGCCTTCAAAGCGGCGCTCCGTGCCCCGGCCCAA
>JAKASY010000134.1 GCA_021817625.1 Bacillota bacterium
CCTGCTCCTTCCGGAACGCCGCCTGTCCACGCCACGGTGGAGGCCTATACGGCGCCGGCGCGCCCGCATCCTGTGCGGTGCGCGCCGGCGGCATCCCGAACGTCCCCTGCGGCCTCAGTAGGTGGTCGGGACCTTGATCTTGCCGTTCTCGATCTCGACCTTGAGGGCGTTCACCTTGGCGATGATGCTCTTGGGCACGCCGGCCATGGGCGCGGCCATGCCCACGCCGCCCTGGGCCATGGAGAAGTAGTCGATGGCGCCGCCGTGCCAGGTGCCGTGCAGGGCGGCGGCGATCTCGTCGTAGACGGCCACGTTCACGCGCTTGAGGGCGCTCGTCAGCACGTTCTTCGGCGCCAGGTAGGCCTGGTTGGCGTCAACGCCCAGAGCGTAGAAGCCGTGCGTCTTCGCGGCGTCGATCGTGCCGAGGCCCGTGTCGCCGGCGACCGGGAAGACGATGTCGGCGCCCTCGCTGTGCAGCGTCAGGGTGGCCTGCTCGCCGCCGGACACGTCGGTGAAGCTGTTGACGAACACGGGCGTCAGCACCTTGCCAGCGGGGTCGGCGTGCTTGTAGCCGGCCATGAAGCCCGCGATGTAGGCGTTCACGGGCGGCTCGGCGATGCCGCCGACCACGCCGACGACGCCGTCATGGGTGAGCCCGGGCAGGTGGAAGCTCTTGTCCGCCTCGATGTAGCCGCAGAGCGCGCCCGCCAGGTAGGCGCCCTGCTGGGCGTCGAAGATCACATTGGAAACGTTGGGGTAGCCCGACACGGGCGAGACCGTGGAGTCGACGAGCACGAACTTGGTCTTCGGGAACTCCTTCGCCACCGTCTGGACGGCCGACGTCTCCTCGAAGCTGATCCCGATCACCATGTTGTAGCCCTCTTTGGCGTACCTGGTGAGATCGGGCACGTAGTCGCCGCTTCCCTGGGTGAGGACGTAGGAGATGCTGACGCCGAGCTTCTTGTGGGCCTGCACCAGCCCCTGGTACGAGAGCTCGATGAAGCCGTGGTCGTCGAGGACCGGGCCGGGCTCCACGATGCCGACACGGAAGCTCGCGTTCGATGCGCGGTGGTGCGCCGGGGCCGCGAAGGCGGCGACCGAAACGCCGGCCGTCAGTGCCGCAGAAAGGCCTAGGGCCAACGCACCACGAGCACGATTGCGCACTTGCAAACCTCCTCTTTCGTTATGGCGAAGCAGGTGGCCCTGCAGGGGCATGCCTCTTCGTCGGATAATACGTTGCCCGTCGACATAAATCCTGCGCGGCCGCCAGCGCTCCCGAGGCGCGGGGGCCGGGCGCGTTTGGGCTGTTTGGGGGCTTTGGGCGAATGATGTATTGGCTGGACGTGGATACCGGAATCGACGACGCGGTGGCGCTCTGCGCGGCGGCGGGGCTCCTTCCGGACGCCGCGCTCCTTTGCGTGAGCGCGGTCGCAGGCAACGTAGGCCTTGCGGCCGTGGCGGAGAACACGCGCCGCGTCCTCGCCGCCGCCGGCCGCGGCGACGTCGACGTGTACGCCGGCGCCGACCGCCCGCTCGTCCGGCCCATGGTCGACGCCGCCTACGTGCACGGCGAGAGCGGCCTCGGCGCGGTCACGCTGCCCGGGGCGACGCGGCCCGTGGCGGGCGGCCTGCTCGACCTCCTCGAGCGCCTGCGCGCGCTTCCCGACCGGTCTTTGTGCCTGGTCGCGACCGGCCCGCTCACGAACATCGCCCTTATCTGCCGGCTCGCGCCCGACGTCCTCAGGCGGACGCTCGCGCGCACGGTTTGGATGGGCGGCGGCCGCGGCATCGGCAACATCACCGTGGCGGCGGAGTTCAACGCCTTCGCAGACCCGGAGGCCGCGGCGATCGCGCTCGACGTCCTGGCGCCGGTCACGGTGGTGGACCTCAACACCACCCACCGCGCCTACCTCACGCCCGAGGAGGTGGCCGCCCTCGGCCGCCTGCCCGGAGCGCTCGGGCCGCTGGCACAGCGCATCCTGGAGGACCCCGTCTACGGCGGCCCGCACCCCGGCCACGAGAACCACCACGTGGTCGTGCACGACGCCGTCGCCCTGCTCGAGGCCGTGCGCCCCGGCTCCATGTTCGCCGTGCGGCGCGAGCGCGTGGCGGTCGACCTGAGCGGCGGCCCCAGCTACGGCGCCACCCTGGTCGGGCGCAAGGCGAACGGTCCCGAGGCGGACTGGCCCGAGGAGCCCGACCGCGCCCGCTTCGCCGCGCTCCTGGCCGAAGCCCTGGGCTCGGGCCGCTGACCTCGCGCTACCCTGTCAGGCGTCCTGCCAGCGGCGCAGGATCTGCTTCACCATCACCGCCGTGGCCCCCCACAGCCGTCCCTCGGGCAGGCCGAACACGGGCCACGCGCCCATGCGCAGGCTTTGCGGCGGCCTGCGCTCCCAGCGGGCGGCTGCCGCGAGCTCGGCGCGCGAGCGCAGGAACACCCGCGCCACCTCGGCCGACGAGGGGCGCAGATCGGTGGGCGTGACCGGCGCGGTGAGGGCGGCCACCACCGGCTGCACGGCGAAGCCGCTCACCGGGATCGCCACGGGCGCGAGGTAGCCGAGGACCCGCACCCAGCCGGGGGCGAGCCCGATCTCTTCCTCCGCCTCCCGCAGCGCGCACGCTGCGGCGTCCGCGTCGCCGGCCTCCATGGCGCCGCCCGGGAAGGCGAACTGGCCGGCGTGACGGCCCCCGCCGCCGCTGCGCTCGATGAACAGGAGACGCCACTCGCCGTCGCCACCCTCGGCCGGCGGCCAGAGGGTGGCGAGCACGGCGGCCGGACGCCCGGCCGGCAGGGCGGGCGGTGCCTCGATGAGGCGCAGGCGCGGCAGCGTCGTGCCCGCAGGCCCGTCGCTCACGGTGCGCCCCTGCCTTCGCTCACGACCGAAGGAGCGTCATGCGCCGCGCTCCGCGTGCTCGAACCAGGCGGGCCAGGCGCGCGCCAGGTGGCGCTCACGCATGAAGTTCAGCGCCCGGCGCGCACCGTGAAACGACGCCGCCATGGCCTCGAGCTCGGCGGACCAGGCGGGCGCGGTCGCCTCATACTGCACGGCCGCCGCCCGATACAGGCCCTGGCCCTCCTGCTCCCACTGGCCGATCTCCCGGCCGCGACGGTCGACCACGTGCTCCGGATGGACGCCGGCCAGGAAGAGGTGCGTATCGGCCATGCGTCGCAGGAGGTCGCCCGCCACCTCGCCCGTCGCGTACTCGAGGCCGTGCCGAAGGCTGTTCGGATCGAGGTCGCTCAGGCGAACGTGGCGCACGCGGCCGCGCTCGTCCCGCACCACGAGGTGCTGCGGCCGAAGGCGCGTGAAGGCGGTGAGCAGGCCCTCGAGCTCGGATCGCAGGCGCGGGTCCCTCAGGGTCGAGCGGGCGAGCGGCGCGTCGAGGACCGGCACCACCTCGCGCGGTCCCGTCCAGTCCGGGATCGGCGGCAGCGCTTCGAGGTCCCGCGCCGCCTGGCGCAGGTAGAGGGCGAAGAGCAGCCAGGGCGAGACCGTCGGGCCGCTCTCGCGCTCGTCGAGGCGCGCGAGCGCCTCGGGGTGGTCGAGCGCCGCCTGCAGATAGCCGCCGTCGCTGGCGAGGCGCCGCCGACGCTCCGCCGGCGGCAGATCGTCGTCCATGAGCGAGGCGAGAAAGTCGATGTCGACCTCCGTCGGGCGGGCGCGGAAGGTCATGGCCGCATCCCCCCAATCACCTACGCGCCTTGCGCGGTGGACCTCATGGTAGCCGTCGCGAACGAACCTGACCACCGGCCGCCCATGGACGTCAGGAGCGACAGGCACTGTGGCGGGGGGCCGCCGGCGATCGGCGACGGTCGGGTACACCGTGCTCGCGCTGGCGCCCTCGCACCCCGTCGCAGGCGGTCGAACGCCTCCGATCAGGGCGCTGTGCAGGTGGCCGGCCGGGCCACGGAGAACGCATGCGCGGGAGTATGGCGTTCGGGCAAGGTCGAGGTATGTTTGACACGTCGCGGGCCATGCCCGGCGGCGGAGGGGGCGGACGTGGAGGTCATCGCCCTGGTCGGGGCGAGCGGGACGGGCAAGAGCCACCGCGCGGCGGCCGTGGCCGCGTCGGTGGGCGCGAGCGTACTCGTGGATGACGGGCTGGTGATCGTCGCGGGCAACATCGTCGCCGGCAAGAGCGCCAAGCGCGAGGCCACCAAGATGGCGGCCGTGCGGCGGGCGATCTTCCAGCGCGACGAGGACGCCTTGGCGGCCCGCTTGGCCGTGGTCGAGGCGTCGCCCGCTCGCGTGCTCGTGATCGGCACCTCGCGCTCGATGGTGCAGCGCATCGCCGACCGCCTGGGCCTGCCGCCGCCGGGCCGGATTGTGCGCATCGAGGAGGTGGCTGCGCCGGACGAGATCGGGGTCGCCCGCCACATCCGGCGCACCGAGGGAAAGCATGTCATCCCGGCGCCGACGCTTCAGGTCAAGCGCGGCTTCTCGGGCTACCTCGTCGATCCCCTCCGCCTCCTGTTCCGCTCCGCCCACGGGCGCGCGCACGAGGTCGAGAAGTCGATCGTGCGCCCGACCTACAGCGCGCTCGGGCGGTTCAGCATCGACGACCGCGCCGTCGCCCAGGTGGCCTCGCTGTCGGCGCTTCGACGCGGAGCGGAGAGGGTGCACCGCGTGAGCGTGCGGGCCAGCGACGAGGGCGTGGAGCTCAGCCTGGAGGTCGACCTGCGCGGCGCCCGCGATGTGCTCGGCCGCATGGCCCGCGCCCAGGCGGGGCTCGCCCGCGACGTGGAGCGCCTGACCGCGCTGAACGTCCTGCGCGTCGACCTCAGCCTGCACGCCCTCGAGGTGCCGCGTCGCCACCTCCGCCGTCACGCGTCGTCAGGCCGGCCAGCGCGAGACCGCGCGCACGCGCGAACGCCGAAAGCTCCGCCGCCGTCGGCTGGGCGCTCTGGGCGCCGGGCCGGGTGGCGGTGAAGGCGCCGGCCGCCGTGGCGAGGTTGAGCGCGCGCTCGAGCCCGATGCCGCCGTCGAGCCCGGCCGCGAGCGCGCCCAGGAAGGCGTCGCCCGCGCCGGTGGTGTCCACCGGTTCGATCGGCACGCCTGGGGCACGGAGTACCGTGTCGGCGTCGGCCGCGGCGGCGCCGGCCGCGCCCACCGTGACCACCGCGGTGCCGGGCCCCATTGCGCGCAGCTGGCGCGCGGCCTCGCCCGCGGCGCTGAGGTCGTCGGGCGCGGGCGCGGCCAGGAGCTCGGCCGCCTCGGGCCCGTTCACCACGAGGACGTCCGCCGGCCCGAGCGCGGACGGCGAGAGAGCGCCGGTGGGCGAGAGGTTCAGGAGCACCCGCGCGCCGTGCGCGTGCGCCAGGGCGATCGCGCGCCCGACCGTGGCGAGAGGGATCTCGAGGTTCATGGCGACCAGGCGCGCACGGCCGAACGGCGACGCCTCGCCCCGCTCGAGGGCGTCCAGAACCGCCGGCGTGAGCGTGCGGTTCGCGCCGGCATACACGCCGATGCGGTTCTCGCCCGTGCGGTCGACCCAGATCCAGGCGCTTCCGGTCCCGGCGTCGTCCGTGCCGCCGACCAGGGCCACGTCGACGCCGCTCTGGCGCAAGGCATCGCGCAGGGCCTCGCCGTCCGCGTCGTTGCCCACCCGCGCCACCATCGCCACGCTCGCGCCCAGGCGCGCGGCCGCCGCGGCCACGTTTCCTCCCTTGCCACCGGGCGCGAGCGACAGGCTCTCGATCGCCACGGTCTCGCCCGCGGCAGGCACGCGCTCCAGGCGGGCGATGCGGTCCATGTTCATCGAGCCGACGACGAGGATCAACGGCGGCGACCTCCCAGGCGCTCGGGGCGCCGTGCGGGTGATGGGCGGGAGCGGGACAAGAGGGGAAGGGGGGTGCGCGCGCCGTGCCGCGGATTCTGGTCGTGGACGATGAGGAGCCGATCCGCGAGCTGGTGTGCTATGCCCTGGAGACGGAGGGCTTTCGGGCCGAAGCGGTCGCGGACGGCGCGTCGGCCCTCGCGCGCCTGGAGACGGAGCCCTACGACATGGTGCTCCTCGACCGCATGCTCCCCGGCATGCAGGGCACCGAGGTGCTCCGGCGCATCCGCTCCCAGGGAAGACTTCCCGTCATCCTCCTCACGGCCCTGTCGGCCGAGGGCGATCGGGTGGCGGGCCTCGAGGCGGGAGCGGACGACTACATCCCGAAGCCGTTCTCGCCGCGCGAGCTCGTGGCGCGCGTGCGGGCGGTGCTGCGCCGCACCGGCGG
>JAKASY010000135.1 GCA_021817625.1 Bacillota bacterium
CGACGCTGCCGCGGCCGGTCGTGAACAGGAGCACCTGCGCGCCCGAGGCGAGAAGCGTGATGAGGCCGTCGTTGTCGTTTTCCTCGTAGTGGGACACGACGCTGCCGTCGACCTCGCCCACCTTGTCGAGGAGGTAGAGGCCGGGCGCGGGCGGCCGCTCCGCCGTGCGCAGGACGCCGGCGAGCGGTCGGCTGCCGGACTTCGCGAGGGCGCCCAGGGACTTCTCCTCGATCGTGGTCAGGCCGCCCTCCTGGTTCCCCGTGGAGATCGCGAACGCGCCCAGGCGCTGGCCCAGCGCCTGGGCCCGCCGGAGGCCGGCGCGCACGTCGGCCGCCACGGCCGGGGTCACGGCCCGCGCCGCCAGGATGTCATCGCACCCGAGCAGCTCCGGCAGCTCGCTGAAGATCGCGCGCGCCCCCTGATCCACGAGCCGGTCGACGGCCCAGCCCGTGACCGGGTTCGCCGCGAGGCCGGAGGTGGCGTCCGACCCGCCGCACTCCACCCCCACCGTGAGATCGGGCCAGCCGCAGGGCACCCGCCGCGTCACGTCGTCGCTTGCGGCCCGCAGCGCCTGAAGGATCTCTGCGCCGCGCTCGATCGCCTTGAGCGTGCCGCCCGCCGCCTGGATCGACAGGCGCTCCACGTGCTGGCCGCGCGCGGCGACGGCCCGGGTCAGCGCGTCCACGTCCGTGCTCTCGCACCCCAGGCGGACGAACAGGGCGGCGGCCACATTGGGATGGGCGGCGAGCTCGATGAGCATGCGCGCCGCGTACGGGTCGCTGTAGCAGCCCGCGAACCCCAGGACCTGCGCCCCGGGCACGGCACGGGCGATGCGCTCCGCCACGTGGTGCGCGCACTCCACCGTGTAGATCACCGCCAGGTGGTTGCGGATGCCGATGCGCCCGTCCGGGCGCGCGTAGCCCAGCGCCTCCACGAAGCCGCCCCCTTCCCGGGCTAGCCGCCCGCCTCCTTGATGGACGCGAGGTTGTGCAGGTGCACCCAGCCGCCGGCGGGGATGTCGGCGAGCGCGCGCCCGATCGGCTGGCCGTACTTGCGCACGACCGCCCCCTGCGCGATCGGCCGCAGGGCGAGCTTGTGGCCGAACGGCACGACCTCGTGCGTGACGACCGCGCCGCCGCCGGGGACCGCCACCTCCTCGCCGGGCGCGAGGTCCGCGAGGGCCACGGCCACGTCGTCGTCCGGGTGCAGGACCAGAAGCCGCATGGCCCCCGCGCCGGAGCCCGCTTCGCGCGCCTGCACGCTCAGAACTTCCCGAACCGGTCGTAGGCCTCGAGCGGCGGCGTGCCCGCCCGCACGGCCGCCCGCACGGCGTTCTCCGTGTCGACGAGCGCAAGGCAGCGGTCGAGCACCTGGTCCGCCACCTCGGCCCGGATGCGCACGAGGCCGTCCTCGTCGCCCACGACGACGTCGCCGAGGGCGATGGTCACGTCGCCCACCCGGCACGACCCTTTCCACTCGAGGAGCTGCCAGCGCGGGATGCAGTCGACCGGGGTGACGTAGCGCGACCAGACCGGCAGGCCCGTCTCGAGTATGTAGCGCACGTCGCGCACGCCGCCGTCCACCACCGCGCCGGCGCAGCCGCGCACCTTGAGGGCCGTGGCCGAGAGCTCGCCCAGGTGGGCGCTGCGGTCGTCGTGGCTCTCGTAGACGACCACGTGCCCGTCGCCCACCTCGCCCAGCATGGTGAGAACGCGCCGGATCGAGCGCTCGTAGTCGAGGCCCGAGGCGGGCTGGCCGACCACCGGGAAGGCGAAGCCGGCCACGCGCATGCCGGGCCGGAGGGGTGCAAGGCGGCTGGGCAGGGCGAAGGGCCCCTCCCCCATCTCGTCCAGGATGTCGGCGATCGCTCCCGTGTACACGGTGGTGAAGCGCCCGACGTCGTCTCGGGTCAACGCGTACCCCCTCCTCCATGCGGGCCGCCCGCCGGGGCTAGCCCTTGACCGCCCCGACCATGGCGCCGCGCTGCAGGTAGCGCTGGGCGACGATGAACACGACCAGGACGGGCAGCATCGACACCGTGGCGGCGAGGGCCAGCTCGGGCATGTAGAGCTTGACGTTGAGCCCTTCCTCGGGGTTCACGAGCTGGCTGGCGGAGATCAGGTCGAGCAGGCCGACGGCGAGGGTCGAGCGCGCCGTCTCCGGCAGGAGCACGTAGGGAAGGAAGAAGTTCGTCCAGCCTGCCACGAACGAGAAGAAGCCGACGAGGGCCACCGCCTGCTGGGAGAGCGGCACGGCGATGCGCATGAACACGCCCGTCTCGTGCAGGCCGTCCATGCGGGCGGCCTCGATCACCTCGGTCGGCAGGGCCGTGCGGAAGTGGATGTACGCCAGGTACACGCCGAACGGGTAGAAGCCGAAGATGACACTCACCGGCCAGAACTGGTCGAGCAGGTGGGCGGCGCTCACCTCGAGGAAGAGCGGGATGATCAGCACCGTGTTCGGCATTACCATGAGGAGAAGGGTCGCGAAGATGAGGATGCGCTGGCCCGGGAAGCGCAGGCGCGCCATGGCGTAGCCGCTCGGGATGGACAGGACGATGGCGATGACCGAGCCGAGGCCTACCATGATCGTGGTGTTGGCGAACCACTGCAGGAACTGCGCGTTGTCGAAGCCGAGGATCTGGGTCCAGGCGAAGTGGACGTTCGAGAGGGCGCCGAAGGCGATGCCGCCCAGGTCGATGCCCGTCGCGGTGCGCGTGGGCGCCAGGAGGAGTCCGGCGATGGGGTAGAGGAACGCGACCGCCACGAGGCCCAGGACCAGAACGCGCACCACGCCGCCGGGGCCGGCCATGCGCAGGCTGCGACCCAGGTGGTGAACGAGGCCCGCGGACGCTGCCCCCGCTCCGGGGGGCGCGGCCGTCCGCCGCTCAGGCATGCCCGCCGCCATGTCAGGACTGCTCCAGTAGGCCCGTACGCGTCACCGTGAGGACGCCCAGGGCCAGGGTGATGACGAGAAGGACCACGGACAGGGCGGCCGCCGCGCCGATGTCCCCCACGCTGTATGCGTACGTGTAGCTCAGCTGGTTGGGCGACCATTGCGGCGAGATGAGGCCCTGCACCGCCGTGCTGAGGACCTGCGGCTCCAGGAAGATCTGAAAGCCGTAGGCGAAGTTCATGAGCACCAGGTAGCCGATCCACGGCAGGATGATCGGCAGCTTGATGTTCCAGGCCATGCGCCAGCCGGCCGATCCGTCGATGCGGGCCTGGTCCTCGACGTCGGCCGGGATGCTGTTGAGCCCGCCGTAGATGATCACGATCCACGAGCCAGCGCCCTGGAAGAAGAGCATGACCGCCAGCACGACGATCACCTGCGTGGGCGACGCGAGGATGTTGTCGAGGCTCTGCGCGCCGATGGCGTGGAGGAGGAACTTGACGGGGCTCACCGTGGGATCGAGGATGAGCAGCCACAGGATGAGGTTCGTCATGCCGGCGAGCGCGCCGGGGATGTAGTAGACGAACATCACGGCCTTGCCGAACCAGCCGCGCGTGGCGTCCACGAGCAGGGCGAGGCCGACCACGCCCACCACCATGATCGGCAGCCACAGCGCGAGCAGCTCGGCCACGTCGAGGAACGAGGCGCCGAAGGCGAAGTTCTGGAACACCGTGACGAAGTTCGTGAACCCCGCGAAGCCCCCGCCGGTGCTGGACACGAAGCTCTGCTCCAGGGCGTAGAGCGCCGGGGTGAGCCCGACCACGACCATCACCAGGAGGTAGGGCCACAGGAGCGCCGCCGCCCCCCGCCGCTCGGCGGCCAGCGGCCCGCGCCGCCACGCGGGCCGGCCCGCCTTGGCGACCGCCCCTATGGGCTGGTCCAGGAGCGCATCATCGACCACGCCGCACCCACCCCGCCCTTCACGCACTCGTCCCTCGAAGCCAGGCGGCCGGGCCGCGCGGGCCCGGCCGCCTGTCGAATCGCCGCGCTCGCCGCGCGGGCCTCCGCCCGCCCGCCCGACTATGGCTTGGTGACGACCTGGTAGTTGTAGAGATGCGCGTAGTTCACCAGCTGGGCCTGGTAGGTGGGCCAGATCTGGGCGAGCGTCTCGCCGCGCACGAGCGCCGGCGCGACGACGTTGTCCCAGACGCCGTCCGGGCTGAACTGCGTGTACGGGTGGCCGCGCCAGACCATCTTCGTGGCCGCGACCATGTTGTGGATCATCGCCTGCTTGTCCGCGAAGTAGTTCGACTGCTGGACGTTGCGGTCGAGCCAGGGCACCTCGTCGGGGCCATAGGCCGGCAGCGTGGGCACGAGGTCCACCTGGTTCTTGGGGTTGGTGGTCACGAACTCAACGAACGTCAGGGCATTCTTGAGGAGCTGGCCGGAGATGTGGCTCGACACGCCCCAGAGGCCGCCGCCCTCGTCGCCGGTGACGTTCTGGTCCGGCCAGACGAGCGGCATGCCGGCGGTGATCTGGCCCGGCGGCGTGTGGAACGCGTCCTGGAACTCGAACACGCCGTACCACGTCGCGCCCGGGGTCATGACCAGCTTGGGGCCGATCTTCGTGGCCATCTGGCTCGTGAACAGGCCGGCGGTGGCGATCACCTTGGCCTTCAGGAGCTGGTCGAGGAGGTTCACCATGCGCATGCAGTTCGGACTCTGCAGGTCGATGAGGAGCTTGTTCGGGCCGACGATGGAGTTCGCCGGGCACTCGCTGCCCCAGAAGTAGCGGTCGAAGGCGTAGCTCGTGCCGAGCGTCCCGACGTAGTAGCCGGGGTGCTGCTTGGCGATCTTCAGGCCGAGCGCCTCGTACTGTGGCCAGGTCGTGGGCGGGGTGTAGCCCCACTGCTTGAACAGCTTGGCGTTGTACCACAGGACGTCGGCCGCGTCGTCATTGCGCAGGCACATGAGCTTGCCGCCGATCAGGCAGGGCCAGATCGCCGACTTCGCATAGCCGTTCTGGATCGACTTGGGCACCAGGTTCGTGAGGTTGGCCGTGTAGCCGATCTGGGGGCTCGACGCCCACGCGATGTCGCTGTTGGTGGGGAAGAAGATGGCGTCGGGCCAGCCGCTCCCGGTGCGGTTGAAGAGCTGGAACTTGCCCTCGAGCTGGTCGTTGCCGATGTTGTCGTTCACAAGGTTCATCTGGACCTTGATGTTGGGGTACGCCTTCTCGAACGCCTTGACGGCCGAGACGCGCGGTGCGTCCACCCACAGGACCAGGGGCCCGGTGGACTGCTTGGTCGCGGCCGCGGTGGTGGCACCGTAGCCCACGAACATGGCCGCCAAGCCGGCCATGCCGATCAGGGCGGTGAGCTTGGCTCGATTCACCCGCATCACACCCGCTCTCTCTCGGTAGTTCGCCACGAATCCGAAAACCCTGAGGCGTGGAGGCGCTGCCGGCCCTCTCTATACGCCGCCGGCCTCGCGCGCGGGCGCGAGCGCACCCATCGCGCCCGCGATGTCGGAAGCGGCCTTGCTGAGCATGGCGACATGGCGCGGCCGGTCCTCCGCGCTGAAGCGCATGGCGGGAAACGAGATGCTGATCGCCGCGGCTACCCGGCCGTCCAGCACGACCGGCACCGCCAGGCAGTGCACGCCCTCGGAGAACTCCTCGTTGTCCTCGGCGAAGCCTTGGGCCGAGACCCGCCGCACCGCCGCCTCGAGGTCCCCGGCGCGCGTGATCGTGCAATCGGTGTAGGGCGTAAAGGGACAGCGCTGGTAGTAGTCCGTGCGGCTCTCCGGGGACAAGCCGGTGAGAAGCGCCTTGCCAAGTGCGGACGCGTAGAGCGGGGCCTGCTCGCCGGTGCGGACGTACACGCCGGTGCGCGGAGTGGTTGCCTCCCAGCGACCTAGGTAGAACACCTGGTCCCCGCGGCGCACGCCGAGGTTCACGACCTCCTGAGTGAGGTCGCAGACCTCCTGAAGAACCGGGTCGCCCCTTCGCAGCAAGAGATCGAGATGGCGGGCCGAGCGCCCCAGCACCACGAGCTTGGGGCCGACCGAGAAGGCGCCGTTCTCCGCCTCCAGGTAGCCCCTCGCGGCGAGGGTCCTGGCGAGACGGTACGCCGTGTTCCGGTTCAGCTTCACGCCCTTGGCGATGTCCGAGGCCGTGACCGCGCCCGACGCCGCAGCCACGAACTCCAGGATGCCGAGCGCCCGCTCGACCGCCTGCGCGCCGTCCGGGTTGCTCATGCCGCCATCCCTCACCGCATTATGGTAGGGGCAACCCACATTCTAGAAGATCGGA
>JAKASY010000136.1 GCA_021817625.1 Bacillota bacterium
AGGACGCCCATGAGCTTCCACCTGCAGGGCGGCGTGAGCGACTCCGGCGAGATCCTGGGGTGGCAGTCCGAGGTCTGGTCGGACACGCACATCGTGAACGTCGGCTTCTTCTTTGGCGCCACGTACGGCGGTGCCGTGCTACCGATCTACAACGGCGCGCACAAGACCGAGGTGCACTATGTGCCGACGGCGCTGCGCAAGGGCGCCATGCGGGGCCTCGGCGGCTGGCCGACGGTGTTCGCCCACGAGAGCTTCATCGATGAGCTCGCCTACCTGGCGGGCGTCGACCCCGTGGAGTTCCGCCTCAAGAACCTCACGGATCCGCGGGCCATCGCCGTGATCCAGGAGGCAGCCAAGATGGCCGGCTGGACAAGCCACACCAAGCCGCGCGCACAGGGCATCGGCCAGGGTGTCGTGTTCATGCCGGACCGCGGCGGCACCTACGTGTGCCAGATCGCCACGGTCTCGGTCGACAAGTCGAGCGGCCAGGTGACCGTGCAGAAGGTCGCCGTGGCGCACGACTGCGGCCTCATGGTGAACCCGAACGGCGTGCTGAACCAGGTCCAGGGCGGCACCCTCCAGGGAACCAGCTGGACCCTGCACGAGCAGCTCAAGTTCAACACGCAGACGGTGACCAGCGTCGACTGGCTGAGCTACCCGATCCTGCGCTACCAGGAGGTACCCGACGTCCAGGTCCACCTGATCAACCGGCCGGACCTGCCGGCGAGCGGCGTGGGCGAGGCGTCCGCCATGGCGATCGGCGCGGCAATCGGCAACGCGTTCTACGACGCCACCGGCGTGCGCATGCGCGCCACCCCGTTCACGCCGGAGCGGGTCCGGACGATCCTCCCGTAGCGCTCCGGACGGGCCTCCGGCCCGATGCGCGGGGCGAGCGCCGGCCGCGATGCGGCCGGCGCTCGGCGTCGTCCCGCCCCGCGCAGTCACCAATCTCCGCTCCGTCCCAACGGGGCCGGCACCGGCTCCAGGGCGCGGCGCCCGCTCCATGCCCCGACTGCGGTCTCGGACTGCCCGCACGTTGCGGCACGCGCCCGGCGGACGCGCTACGAGGCGTCGGGCGCGGTGCGCGCCCGTCCCGGCGCCTCGGCCAGGGCGTCCTCGTCCGACCGCTCGCCGGCGCGCGCGAGGGCCAGGCGCGCGAGGACGAAGGCGACGATGAGCCCTGCCCAGTAGCCGAGGTCGCCGCCGCCGAGGAGCTTCGCGACCGGCCCCTCATACAGCGTCTGGTCCATGAACGGGACCGTCGCGACCAGGCCGGCGAGAAAGGCGCCGAACAGGCGAAGGCGGAGGACGCCCGCGACCGGCGTCCACGCCGCCCCGCGCGGGCGGCCGATGGCCCGCGCCAGGATCACGCCAACCCAGGCCGCCACCCAGTAGGAGATGAGGAGGAGAAAGTTCTCGTATCCGAGATAGAAGCCGCGCGCGCCCACATACGCGACGATGCCGCCCGCGAGGGCGAACAGGGCCGTCACGGCCGGGCGGCCAAGGCGGATGCCCGCGCTCAGGGTGGAGAGGCCGCCGGTGTACACGTTGAGGGCGTTGGCGGTGAGCGTGCCGAGCACGGCCGCGGCCAGCGCCGGCGCGGCCCAGCTGCCCATCGCCCGCCCGAGGACGGCGACCGGGCTGCCCGCCGTGCCGACCGCCAAGGCTGTGAGCAGGCCCAGGAGCTCGATCCCCGTCGTGCTCACGAGCGAGCCCCAGAAGGCGGCGCCAAACACCGGCGGCCGGGGCGTCCCGGTCGGCAGGTAGCGGGCGTAGTCCGTCGCGTAGGGCGCCCAAGAGAACAGGTAGGAGGCGATGATGGCCGTCGCCAGGAGGAACGTGCCCAGGCTGGCGGCCGCCGCACCCTGGCCGAGGAGGCGCGCGCCGAGGCCGCCGTGGACGGCGATGAGCCGCACCGCCGTGAACAGGAAGAGGACCGCGAGGGCGTAGGCGCTCACGCGCTCGAGGCGGTGGACGAGGTCGTGGCCGACCGCCGCCGCCACCGCAAGGGCCGCGGTGATGAGCACGAGCCCCCAGACGAGCGGCAGACCGAGAAGACGCGCCAGGGCCTCGCCGCCGAGGACGGCGTTCACCGCGTACCAGCCCAGGCACGACAGCGCGTTGAACAGGGACGGCAGGCGATTCGCCACGCCGCCAAACAGGGCGCGCCCGAGGACGATCGCCGGCACGCCGGACTCCGGTCCGAGGCTCGCCGTCGCCGCAACGAGAGCGGCGCCGATCAGGTTGCCGACGACGATCGCCAGCGCCGCCTGCGGACCGGTCAGCCCGAGCGCGAGCGCGAGCACGCCGAGAGACCATGGCGGCAGGCCGAGATTGGCGGCGAACCAGAGCCAGCCGCCGTCCTGCGGCCGTCCCCGGCGCAGGTGCTCCGGCACCGGCTCGAGCGCCTGGCGCTCCCAGGCGGGCAGCGAGACAAGGCGGCGCATGGGATCCCTCCTCGACGAGGTGTGGCCCCAGTCCACTACATGACTTTACAGGTGTCAAGACATGTTGCGCCAGGTCACAGGAGGAGGAAGCCGAGCGCCTTGAGGCGCGCGCGCGCCTCGGCCAGGACGAGCGGATCGCCCGCCTCCAGGGTGTGCAGGTGAACGCCGCCCGTCAGGTCGGAGAGCAGGCTCGCGCCGTGGCGCTCGCGCGCGGCCAGCCAGGCGTCCACCTCCGCGGGCGTGCCGAGGTCGAGGTAGCCGCGCAGCTCGCCGTACAGCGGGTGCTCGACCACGACGTCGACGACGCGGGCGCCGGCGGCGACGATGGCGTGAAGCTCGATCGCGGCCTCCTCGGCCTTGTGACGAACGGCCACGCGGGCGCGCACGCGGTCACCGGCGGCGCCCGCGTCATCGGGCGCCCACAGGTAGCCGTGCGGGGAGGGAACGACGGTGGCGCCTGCGGCGCGCAGGACGGCGATGTCTTGCACCACGACCTGGCGGCTCACGCCAAGGCGCCGCGCCAGCTCGCCGCCCGGCACGGGGTCGCTCTGCCCCCGCAGGATCTCGATCAGGCGATGACGGCGCCGCTGCGGCCCCTCGTCGCCCTGCGCCGCCCTCACGCCTCTGCCCGCCCGCGCGGGCGGGTGGGCGAGCCCCGCGCTGCCCTGCGCGCGCCTCCCCGCGTCGCCCGCACCCAGCAGCCTCCCTCCAGCCGCGGCCCGGCGATCCCAGTCCCATCCATGCTACCGCGCCGCGCGCGGCCTGTCGCGCAAGGCGTCCGATCCGGGCCGCTTAGGCCTCCGTCGGCGGCTGCGCGACGTCCTGGTAGGGCCTGAGGACCGTGCCGTACAGGAGCGCGAACAGGAGCTGTAGAGCGGCGGCCAGGAGAAAGGGCGCGGTGAAGGCGCGGGCGGCGAAGAACAGGCCGCCAACGGCGGTGCCGAGCGCGGACGGAAGGCGCATGCTGAGGGCCGTGAGGCTGGCCGCGAGGCCGCGCCGCTCGTTGCCCACGAGACCCATGCTGAACGCCTGGCGCGCGCCGGTCGAGCTGCGGTTGAGCATCGAGCGCACAACGTACAGGCCGGAGGCCAGGGCGTAGGTGGGGGAGAGGGCCATGGCCACCATCGCCGCCACGCCGATGAGGCGCGGCCAGACCACCGAGGCGAGCAGCCCGGCCCGCGCCGACCACTCGCCGGTGGCGAGCGAGGCGAGGCCGGTAAGGACGAAGGTGAGGGCGTAGACGGGCCCGATGGTCGCCGGTCCGGCGCCGAAGCGCACCGCGAACCAGTACGGGATCAGGGGTCCGACGAGGCCGATGCCGACCGAGTTCACCGCGTTGATCAGGAGGACGAGGGCGAGCGCGTGGTTCTGGTCGCGCCGGCTCAGGGCGGCCGGCTCCCCCTCCCGTGCCGGGCCGCGCTCGGCGTCGGTCGCCTCGGCTTCCGGCCCGCGCTCGGGCAGGAGAAGCGCCTGCACCAGATTGACCGCGGTCACGACCAGGGTGACGACGAACACCGCGTTGTAGCGCGCCACGACCGGCAGGTGGGGCACGGCCAGGGCGATGAGGCCGGCGCCGAGCGCGCCGGCGCCCATGCCGAAGAAGCCGGCTGCGCTGTTCAGGCTGAAGGTCCAGCCCCGCCACCGCGCCGGCGTGTGGCGTGCGAGCCAGGCCTGCTCGGCGGGCCCGAAGGGGCCGGCGGCACCATTCGCCCCGCGCCCGAAGCCGAGGAGCGTCGCGGCCAGGGCGATCACGACGGGCCCGTGGTCGAGGACGACGGCGCCCGTGCCCACGAGGAGCAGGCACTCGTAGGCGACGATGAACGGCTTGCGGCCGAGGCGGTCGCTCAGCACGCCGACGCTGAGGAGGAGGCCCGCCCCGACCAGGCCGGAGACGGACAGAAGGGCGCCGATGGCGGCCGCGCTCCAGCCGAGGGCGTGCAGGTACAGGACGAAGTCCACGACCAAGAGCCCTTGCCCGAGGCTGCGCACCGCCCGCAGGAGGATGATGCCGCGCGCCACGGGGCCGAGGCGTCGAAGGCTTGGCTCGCCCGTGCCCCACGCGCGCTCGGCCGCGCGCGCGCGCTCCGCCCGCTCCCTCACGTTGCGGCCGGCGTGAACCTGGGCCCGCCGGGCGTCGGCATCGGCCGCCTCCTCTGGTCTGGGTGTGCTCTCCGGTCGGTGGCCCAGCCGCCTTGCGCGCCATGTCACTTTGGGCGGCGGCGGCCCGTCCTCCTGCGACCGACCGCCATCCCGCGCGGCGCGCCTTGGTTGTAGGGTTCGGCCGGCCGAGGGACGAACAGGCGCAAGGGACGCACAGCGCGCGCAGGCTGCGGCCCGAGAGAGCATCTGGCCTAGTGTGCGGCGTGCCGCGCGCCATCTCTTCCGCACGGGGGGTCCTCGCGTGTCGCTTCCACCCATCACCCAGCTTCGCTCCCTGCGCTCGCTGCGCCTCGCGCCCGACGGCGGCCGCCTCGCCTTCGTCGCCCTGCGGCCATCGCTGGAGATGAACCAGAACGTGGCGGAGCTCCAGGTCCTCGACCTGTCGTCCGGTCGCGTCAAGACGCTCACGGTGTGCGCCGGCGTGCCGGACGGCCCCGTATGGCTGGACGCGGGCCGCATCGCGTACGCCGTCGGGCGGGAGGTGTATGAGGTCGACCTGGAGGGGCAGGTGCGGCGCCGCGCCCGCACCGAGAGGCCGGTGCGCCAGCTCGCCCTGGTGCCCGGCGCCGACCTCCTGATCGGTACCGCCTCGGCCAGGCCCCCGGAGGAGGACGAGCCCTTCCACACCGCCGCGCTTCCCTACAAGCGCGACGGTCGCGGCCGCCTGCACGGCCCAGACCGACTCGTGGCGATCCGTGCCGACGGGGAGATCGTCGACCTCGGGCCGGGCATGCAGCCCGTGCCGTCGCCCGACGGCCGGAGCCTCGCCCACCTGGCGGAGGCCGACAGCCTCGAGTTTCTCGACTTCGACCTCGTGGTGCGCGATCTGGACGCGGCCGGGGTGCGCCTCGGGCCGCCGCGCCGGCAGGCCGTGGCGCGCGCTCCCCAGGCGTTCGCGTGGTCCGCGACCGGCGCGCTCGCCGTGCTGGGGCACGACCAGTTGATCGGAGGGGCGCGCCCGTCCCACGTAGCTGTGGGGCGCCCGGGCGGCGCGTACGCGAACTGGACGGAGGCGCTCGAGATCTGGCCGGGCTCGTCGGAGAGCTGCGGCGACTGGACCTTCTCGCCCGCCCGCCTCACGCTCGAGTGGCTCGACGACGACAGCGTGCTCGTCCTCGACCAGCGGGGCGGCGCGGTCGAGCCCCTGTCCGTGTCGGCGACGGAGAGCCACCGCCTGGCGGAGGTCGACGGCATCCTGGGGGACGCCGTGGTCGACGGCGCCACGGGAAAGCTGTACGCCGTGCTCGAGACGCCCACGCGGCCGCACGAGGTGGTCCGCGTGGGTCAGGGCGGCGAGATCACGCCGCTCACCGACCTAAACCCCTTCGAGCTGCCGGCGCCGGAGCACTTCACGGTGCCGGGCGAGGGTGGCGAGGACGTGGACGTGTACGCCCTGTTCGCCGGCGACGGCCCGGGGCCCACGGTGTTCGCCGTCCATGGCGGGCCGCACGGTGCGTTCATGCGGGGCATCTACCTGGACCACCACCGCGTGCGCGCCGCCGGCGTCAGCGTCGTCTGGGCCAACCCCCACGGCAGCACGGGCCATGCGCCGGTCGAGCTCCTCGACGCTCTCGGGCACGGGAT
>JAKASY010000137.1 GCA_021817625.1 Bacillota bacterium
ATCTGATCGCCCGCCTGCGTGGCGCTTGCCATCATCGTGCGGGCATGCTGGCTCAGCGACTGGAATTGCGTCCCGGCCAGCGAGGCCGTGCTGCTGAGATTCCGCGTGTGCTGGTTGAACGCGACGAGTTGCAGACCCGCAAGCGCCGCCGCCCCGCTCAAGTCGCGCGTGTGCTGGCTCAGCGTGTGCAGGTGGACGGACGCATCCGACGCGCCCGAGCCGAAGTTCATGGCGCGCTGCATGAAGTTGAGCCCGCCTGGTCCTGGGGCCAGCAAGTCGTGCTTGTTGATGGGCACGCCGGCCGCGCGTTCCATCTCGGAGATGCCCGCCAGGAACGCGGCGATGGGTCCAGCGGCGGCCGCCCCAGTACCAACAGCGGCCCCAAGGCCCAAGTCCGCCGCGCCAGCACCGGCCGCCGCTTCGCCTTCCGTAGCCGCACCCGCGCCAGCGACAGCGCCCGCGCTCCCGGCGCCGCCGCCGCCGAGGCCGCCCCTCCCCACCACGTTCACGACGCCGGCCGCCACTTGCATAGTGGCCACGCCTTTGAACGCTTGCGCAATCCACTGCGTGAGCTTGAACGCGGCAAACGCGCCGGCCAACAAGCGCACATGCTCGCCGAGGATGTCCAGGATCGGGCCGATGACGCGGCTCTTGTTGATCGCCGTCACGATGTCGCCGAAGCCCCGCACCAACGGGGTGATCATCGGCGTGAGGTCCGTCGCGAGCATGTCAAACGCCATCGAGAGTTTGAAGAGCGCCGTGGACAGTTGCATGCTCTGGTTCGCGAGCTGCTTGATCTGCGCCTCGGACGTGTTCGCGGGGAGCGTGTTCGCCGTCTGCTTTTGGAGCGACCCCCACTGGGTGAACGCGCCCTGCAACTGCCCGGTCCCCGTGAGGGACAAGAGCTGCGCCGCTTCGCCGCCCTGGCCCTGGCCGATCAGGTGCATGTACTGGCTTTGGATTTGGTTCAAGAGCATCCACGGCGACTGCGCGAGGCTCTGCTGATTGATGCCCAAACTTTGGAGCAGGATGGCGTTCTTCGACAGCATGCCGGTGCCGATCTGCGGGGTGAGCGTGGTCCGCAAAGACCCGTACATCCCTTGCAGAAACGACGCCGAGCCCGCGCCGCTGATGCCGCCGTACCCCAGCATGTTCATAGCCTGCGCGGATTGCGCCGCCGTCATGCCGGTGTTCTCGTGCATCATGGCCAGCACGCCTTGCCACTCCTGGCCGACGTTCGACAGCATGCCGAGGCCCATGTAGCCCATGAGGCCCATCATGCCGCCGGTCATGATCTTGCCGCCGAGGCCGCTCCCGAAGCCGCCGCCCATCGTCCCCCGAGCGCCGGCCGTGGCCGCTTCGGTGCTGCTGGCCGCCGTGCGTTCCAGGTTCGCGGCCACTTCGGAGCTCGTCGCGACCGCTTCCGTGAGCTGGTCGTTGAACGCCTGGAAGGACGCGGTCATGTCCTCGGCCGTGATCGGAATGGCGCCCAGTTCCGCCGCGAGCCGACTCCCGGCATTGACGGCATCGTTGAACGCGGCCGCCATGTTATCCGCTCCCGCGAGGACGCCCTCGACAGCATCGAGCACTTGGCCCCGAATCTCCTCGCTCATCCCCGTGAACGCCTCTTCGACGCGGGCGGTCGCGTCCTGCGTGGTGGCGACGAGTTCGGTTGTCGCCGCGTCCCATTCGTCGGTGAGCGTGGCCGTGACGCCCTGCACCTGCTCGCCCAGGTTGTCGACCTCATCGGCCAGGTCACTCACCTGCTGCGTGGCCTTGTCCGTGGTCTCGGCCACGGTGCCGATGACCTCATCCATATCGTCGAAGATGCCCGTTACGGCATCGCCCAGTGCCGCAAAGCGCTCGGTCAGCACGCTGACCTGGTCTTGGAGCGCCGTCAGCACGCTTGACAACTGATCGTCGGCGGTCATGACGAGCTGCAAGCTCGCGGTCGTCAACAATCCGGCCACAGGACCCACCTTCTTTCACGAACCATCGGAGCGGCATGGCTCGGCGTTTCGCCGCGCGTTGATCGAGAGAGACGCACAGGCACCCTTCCATCAGGGGAAGGTCCACGGTCGCGCGCCGTCACGTTCTTGCGGGGGAGCGTAAGAGACTCAACTGTCGGCGCCACAGATCATGCAAGCCCGCGGCGATAATCGGAACGTCCGCCGCGTTCGGGGGCGCGGTCACGACGGGGTGGACGACGCCGGGGGCCCACGCTTGCCAGAGGAGCGTCGCGGTCGTGCCGACATCGTCGGCCCACTGCGCAAACGCCGCGCGCCAGCTCGCAATGGCTTGCTGGAAACCGGCATCGTGCAGGCGCAGGTAGTCTTCCAGCGTAGACGCCGCGGGCGGCAGCGGTACTCCGCGTAACCGCACGTTCTCAGCGGCCAGACGGAGCAGGACGCGGCAGTTCGCTTCGATGAAGCAGTACGTATTGGTAGCCAGATACCGTTGCCCGAGTTCATGGGCCACGGCGAGCGTGACGGCTTGTGAGGCCCACAGATACGGGCCGTCGCTCGCGGGGAGGGGCGGCGTCCACGTCTTGGCCAGGTGCGCGACGGCGGCCGCGTCAGGAAAGACGGCGATCTCTACGGCGGCGCCCGGTGGAGGCGGCGCGGTGGGTGACGCGAGCAAGGCCCGTCGTACGCGTCGTCGCGCGGGGTTCGGCTTGGCCATCAATGCACCGTGACCGGTGCCGTCCCGGTCCTGTTCCGCCAGGCGGTGATTAAGAGACCCGCATTTTCGGCGGGGTCCGCATCGGGCAGCTCGACCACGGACCACCGGGGGCGCCACGTGGCAATCAGGTCATGGGCGAATCCCAAGAAGCCCACGACCACATCGTCCGGCGTCACGGCGGCTTCCTGGCAGAGCGCCTCAAACGCCTCCCAAAATGCCCGGGCTTTGGCCAACAAGATGTTGCACACATTCTGGTGGGTCCGGACCAATACGTCGAGCGCATGTTCGCCGGCCTCTCTAGCGGCTCCCAGCGGTTCGTTTACCGGATCCCACACACAGGAATGGTCAGGCGCCTCGTCATCGATTGCGTCGTCGACGTCACAGGCGGGACAGCTCGGCCGGGCGCCCACGGCTTGTTGATAGCCGATCAGGAATCCCTCGAAGAACTGTTGCGACGCCGCCTCGCCGGCACTCATCTGGACGTGTTCGAGCGCCGGTGTGTACGCCTCCAAGATATCGAGCTTGGCCAACACGGGCCCCATGTCGGCCCACCACGCGAACACGATCTCACTCAAGGCGTCCATGCGATCCACGAAGCCCGCGCTTAACATGTCGTAGACCTTGCGCGGACAGGTCCGGTTCAGGGCTTGTGCTTCCGTCGTGTCATCTCGCGCCACCGCTTGCACCCACAGCCGAAAACGCTCGTCGTCGGTTAAGCGGTCATAGAGCTTGCTCAGGGGATTCCCTTTCATCAGGCCGTCCGTCCTTTCAGAATGGCTTCCAGCGCCTCCACTCGTTCGGCCATGTCGGTAATTTCCACGGCCTTGAGCGCTACGCTGGACACGTAAGCAATGGTGCGCGCGCGTTCGGCGGTCTTGATGTCGCTCTCATCGAGGAGGGCTTGAATCTGGCCGCCGAGCACGTCGAGCACGTCCTGGGCTGTGCGTAGTCGAAATGGGAGTGGGAGCACGGTTCCACCAGGGGTTCCACTCTCGCCGGCCCGATTCATACGCGCCCATTGCGCCTTGTACTGTCGCTGCTTGTCCGGGTCTTTGTACGGCAAGAGGTCACCTCCCGGTTAATGGCCTGAGGGCTTCTCGTCTTGGGCGATGCCTCTGTGGCGGCGACCCATCTGCGGCACTTCTCGCACCAGACTTTGGCGCTCGGCAGCGTTTCCCCCAGCCGGGTTCCACACCGCAGGCACGTCACGGGCACTAACGCCATCGTGTCTGCCCCTCCTCTCGCCCTTAAGTCGCCCCTCCGCGGGCTTGCGAGCTGAACCCCTTTTGGCACGTCCGGCACAACAACTCCGCATCGGGGTGGGCCGAGCCGAGTGGGGCGAGGCACGTCAGTGCCAACGAGGTTGTGCGCATCAGCGCCAATCAGCGCGGAACGCCGCCCAACGTTGCACATCGGCGAAACGGTTAGACACCGGTTGCTTAGACCGTTTATCCATCGGTGGCCACGCTGGCGAGAAACGCTTCGAGGAGTGTGCGCACGTCGGGATGTGCGGCCAGGTCTTCGCGGTCGAGCGTGGTGGTCTTGCCGCGCTGGGCGTTACCGTCTTCGTCCTTCCAGACACGGGCGAGCTGGAGCTTGCCCGCCTCAGGGAAGTAGGAGGCCCACAGTTTGGGCGAGCGCGCTTCGCGTGGCGTTTCGCCTTCCCAATACTTGCGGGAGGTCATAGATTCACCTCCCTTCCCGGCCCCGGTAAGAAGAGAGAGGCCGTGCGGCCGTGTGCCTTGTGCTGGCCCGCGCGATGAATCACGCCCGCTTTGAGGAGAGCGTGGAGCGCGTCGCCTGCGTGCGGTTGAGATAAGCCTGACCATGCTGCGAAAAAGCGCCATGCCATCGGCGCGGGTTTCTGTGGCGCGTAAAGCCAGCGCACTCCGAAAAGAAGCCGCACCGCTTCGTATGCCTTCCGCGTAGACGGCCGTGCCGTATCCGACAGTGGCGGGAGGTCGACGGCCACGGGCCGCACCATCCCGACTTCGGTGAGGAGTCTGAGCGTCCACACGGTCAGTTCGGGTTTGCTTAAATCCCGCATCGCTCCATAGGCGCGCCCCGCGAAGACATCCGCCAAGGAATACCACGCGCGCCCACTGGCTTCGTGCCAATCTCGATAGCCGAGTCGCCCGGTGCTGTCCCGGTACAGGCTCGCGCTAGGCTTGTGTTCGGTATGGCCAGGAAGACGGCATCGGAAATCTCTCGTCTTTTCCCCGCCGCGCGTGTCGGGCGTCGTCGGAAACGGCAACCCCAACTTAGTGCAAGCGGCGCGCTGGAAGGCTTCACTTTGCACCCATGCGAGGATCTCAGGACCGGTGATCGCACGGAGGGAGATCGGTGCGGGAACGGGAGAGGGTGTGCAAGTAACTATAGTTACTCGCTCACCTTGCCCATCTGTCTGGTCCTCTGAGGGAGCCGTGCGTGTGGGAGAGAGCAGGTCCAGCAACCAATTCGGCACCTCGGCAAAGTCGACTTCATCCGGCGAGAGCGCCCACGTGTAAAAAGGACCACCGGTCGGTAGGACCGCGTAGCCGCCAAGGCCACGGACGTCAACCTTCGGTAATACGTTAGCCCGACTGGGTATGTTGCCACTCTCCGGCCAGCGAAAATACCAGTGCCATCCCCTTCGCGTCTTCACGGTGGGTGTAGGTGGTAACTCGCGCCCCTTGAGTGCGTCGGGCTTGTCCGCGTCGAGTACGACCACATTGGAGAGCGGGCCGGTGATGACCGCCAAGCCTTCGGCATTTCGCCAGGCTAGGAGGTCGCTGTCGGAGGGGCGCCTGTCTTGTAGCCCCTTCCAGGGGATGGTGGCTCGCTTGTCACTACTGACGGGGACGAGCGAGAACCCCCAGACATCTCGGGCATGGAGGGCCACGTCAAGGAGCGTTTCGCCCCGGTGCGTGTCGACGCGCCCTGCAGAACGTGGTAAAATATACGCCATCAGGGATGTTCATCCGTTCGTGGGTGCTCGGTCGGTCGCCGAGCGCCCTTGTTGTTTTGCGGATGCGGGGTTGAGGGAGCGTGTTAGGCGGTACCCTTACGGTTCATCGCGTCTTCGCGCGCCCGTGCTTCGGCGAGGGGGCGAACGGCGAGAGCCAAGGCTCTCCACGCTACTCTTGCCTGTTCAGCGGAGAGCCTGCCGCCGTTGATTTCGACTTGGGGTGCAGGCCATGGGGTGGTCGTCGTGGGATTCATGTAGATCCCTCCATAGGCACAAAAAATGCGCCCGGCGGCGCTGGGAACGAACGAGGGCTAGCGAGTTGCGGTGAAGGCCTCGCGTAACGTAGCAGCCTGAGCGACACGCCACGTTTCGTACTCGGCGGCGAGTCCTGAGACTTCGTCCTGCCCAACCACGATCGTCAAGGCTTGCATGAGTGGCCTATACGGTCGCCGGGGCAAGCCGCTCTCTACCGCTTGAATGTGACTGACCGAAGTCCCTAGCCGCAGCGCGAACTCGCGTCGGGTCAGGCCACGGCTTTCGCGCAATCGGCGGAACGGATTC
>JAKASY010000138.1 GCA_021817625.1 Bacillota bacterium
AGCTCACTGCCCCGGACGAACCACCACCAGTCGGCGTAGTGCGACTTCGCGGCACCGGGTGAGACCGCGAAGCTGGCACGCCACACGGCCGCGTACACCGCATGGAAGGCGGGCTGCGCCCACGGCCGCTGAAGGCTCTGGCCCAGCGACTCGGCCGCCTGGGGGCTACCCGTCTGGACCACCAGCTGGTAGAAGTCCAGGGCGCTCGTGCTTGAGAGGCTCGAGGCCACGGAGGGTCGCATGTGCCAAAGGTCCTCCGTGCATGTGGCACCCGGCGCGCGACGCGCGAGAAGGGCGCAGTTGACAAGAGGCGTCGCCAGGGTGGCCGCCTGGTAGCCCGGTCCGACCTGCGCGGCGGTGAGCATCGGGCTTGGCGGCGCCTGGGCGGACACGCTCGGGCCGCCCACCGGTAAGGCTAACAGCGGCAGGGCCGCGAGCAGGACGCGGCCCGCCCCGACAAGACGCGCATTCATGCCTGGATCCTCCTTGCCATTCCTCGCCATTGCATTCCGTGGCGCGGCCCGATCCGATGGCGCGACGCTCCCGGCGGCTGCGGCCGCGCGGATGCCCGGTGGCGCGCGCAGCCGCGCCGTCCGGCCCGCGGGCCCCAGTGGGCGCGGCCCACCCCGCAGTGCGCGCATGAAACCCCAAGCGGATGGTTCGCATCCACCATTAGCCAAGCGTTAGCGGCCCAGACCGGGGACGGCCGCTAGACTCGGATCGGCTCCTGCAGGAAGTCGGACAGGAGCTCCGCTCCCTCGGATCGCACGACCAGCTCGTCCTCGAGGCAGGCGCCGCCGAGGCCCGCCCGTCGCAGCCCCGGCTCCAGGCAGAGAACCTCGCCCTCCGCGAACGTCGCCTGCTGCCCGGGCATGAGGTAGGGCCACTCGAGGGTCTCGAGGCCGATGCCGTGGCCGAAGAAGCCACCGAGGTACGGGAGCGACCCGCCCGACGACGCCGCGTCACGCACTGCGGCGACGAGGTCCGCCACCGTCCGTCCGGGCCGAAGCGCGGCGCGCGCCGCCTTGTGCAGGCGGTAGGCATCCTCGGCGAGCGCCAGCGCCTCTGGCGGCGCGTGGCCGACCAGGGCCGTGCGCAGGAGGTCGAAGCCAAAGCCCTGGACCGCGCCGATCAGGTCCATGGTCACGAGGTCGCCGTCGGCGATCGCCGCGTCGGTGGCCGGCGGCCAGCGCGAGCCGCCCGCCGAGGCCAGGCCAGCGTGGACGCGAAAGTAGCGAATGAAGTCCGCGCCCTCGCGCAGGCAGGCGGCGGTGCCGGCGGCCGACACCTCGCGCTCGGTGGCGCCGACGCGAAGGGCCCCGACCGCGGCCTCGAAGCCGCGGCGTGCCACGTCGGCCGCAGCGCGCAGGCCGGTGACCTCCGCCGCCGACTTGCGCCGGCGCATGCTCATGAGGACGTCGTCGAAGGGCACGAGCTCGAGCGCCGGCGCGCCCTCCCGCACGAGGCGCAGGATGCGGGCCGGCGCGGTGTCCTCGCCGGCCAGCGCGATGCGCCCGCGGCCCGAGGCCAGCGCGAGCAGGCGGCGCGCAACTTCTTCCGCCATGTCGCCCGCCTGGACGACCTCCGCCGGCACGCCCTGAGGCACGGACGAGATCGCATCGACGCACAGCACAGCGGCGCCGTCGCGCGGCACGACGAGCGCCGCCTGGCCGAGGCCGACGACACCGGGCGCGTCCGCCGAGCTCGGAAAGGGCGGCAGGTAGCCGGTCAGATAGGCGATCGGCCCGGGCCGGTCGTAGAACGAGCGCGCCCACACCAGGGCGCCATCCAGGCCGCGCTCCACGAGCGCGGCGCGCAGGCGACCCATCCGCTCCTCGAACTCGGCCGCTGCCACGCTACGCACAGGCCCCACCCCCTACGTCACGAACCGCAAGCCGGGAGAGGAGTTCGCGGCCCGGCCGCATCGCATCCTCCCTGGCCACCCTCGTCGCGCGAGTGCGACCGCATTCGACCGCCCGGGGAGGTGGGCGGGCACGGCACACCGAACTCGCGGCCACACCCGATCGGCGGCGAGGGAGGAACGAACGTGCGCAACGCCTCCTCGGCGGGCATGGCGATGGCGGGGTGCGTCGTGATCGGCATCGGCGTAGGCATGCTCTTCGACCGCACGAGCGCCGGCACCATGATCGGCATCGGCTGTGGCCTCATCGCCATGGCCCTGCTCTCGCGCCTCTAGGGGAACGCGATGGCTCGCTTCATCGGTGAGGCTGTGCAGGTGGAGGGCGGCGCCCTGGACATGCGGGCGTTTGTCTGGCGCGGCGTGCGCTACGAGGTGCGGCGCATGCTGGAGTCGGAGCGGGACGTCGACCTGGCGTCGCCATGGTGGCGGCGCCGGCACCGCGCGGTAGTCGTCGTGGAGACGACGGACGGACGCCGCTTCAAGCTGCGCCGCAGTGGGCCGGTCGGGTCGCGCGCGGGCGATTGGAGGCTGTTCGAGGAGCTGGAGCCAGCGGGCGGCGCGCCCGACCCGAACGGGGACCGGTAGGGCCTGACCGCGGCGGGCGCCACCGCGTCAGTGCGCGGTCGGCGGCCGGTCAGCCGCGGCGTTCGAAGGCGCCGCCTGCGCGAGGAGCGCACCCGCCGCGACGTCCCACGCAGCGCCGTCCTGCCGCCACGCGCGCGCAGGACCGCCCACCACCATGCCCGCGCCGAGCGCGGGGTCGGCATGGGCCATCCGCGCCGCCTCCTCGCGACTGGCCACGTTGAGCTTGTGCAGAACGTGGACCACATGGTGCTTGGCCGTCGCCCCGGAGATGGTCAGGGTGGCCGCGATCTCCCGATCGGTCTGGTCCGCCGCGATGAGCGCCAGGACCTCGCGCTCGCGCGCGCTCAGGTGGCGCTGGCCGGCGGGCGTGCCTGCCTCGTAGACGTGCGCCACCCGCTGCCAGACGGGGTGGTGCACGACGAAGCTCTCTCCCTGACGTAGAAGGCGGAGTGCGCCCAGGAGCACGGCTGGCTCGACCGTGGAGTGGAGGAGGCCATCGGCGCCGCGCGCCAGTGCGGCGAGGGCTGGCGCCACGTCGTTCGAGCCCAGGAGGATGAGCACCCGGGCCTCGGGGCGTGTCTCCTTGAAGTGGCTGAGCACGCGCAAGGTATCCGCCGACGGCCAGTGCAGGTCCATGACCACGAGGTCCGGCTGCAGCTCGTCGAAGCTGCGCATCCCGACCGCAGGGCTGCCGGCCGTCGAGACCACCTGGAAGTCGTCGGTCTCCGCCAGAACGTCTTGGAGGCCACGGCGCACGAACGACGAGTCCTCGATGATGAGGACACTTGCTCGACCACCCTCAGACACGTCCCTCACTCCCAGCGCTGGCTCTCGGTGCACGTGGGGAGATGGAAGCAGACGCGGCGCACGCGCTCGCGCGCCACGACGGTCGCCGGCCGTAATCCCGAACAGGGCCACGAAGGATCCTTCTTCAGGTTCGGCCGGCCGCGCGGGGACCCTGCGGGCGATCGACGATGGTTCTGCCGGCCCATCGGGGCGTGCGCGCCCGGCCGGGCGACCGGGCCCTCTCGTGACCAAGGACATGGCTCGCGCACGCTGTCCAGGAGCCACGCAAAGATGGTCCGTCCCGGGCGATGGCGCGCGGACGGACCTTCGCTATGCTGCGGCCGAATCCAGGCCGAGGCGGAGGGGCGGGAATTCCACCCCCGGACCGATCCGGCGGACGCCAAGCCCGATCCCAACGCGCAGAGCAGTTTCACCGATCCCGAGTCGCGTACCATGGCTGGTGTTCGGGTACATCAAGCAGGTTGTAGCCGCTGATGATATTTGAGACGGTGGCGATCAGGATCGGTGAGACCAAAGGGTGCATGCAGAGAGGCGGCCAGGGCGGCCGCCTCTCTGCACAGCTTCGCTGCGGTCAGCGGGTGAGGGCGTTGTGGAGAGCTGCGCCGGTGATGAGGGCCCAGGTGACGAGGTCCGGCGGCGCGTTGGGAAACTCGGACCTGAGGTTTTGGGGAACGGCGGCCTGGGTGGCTCCGTCGGCGAACAGGCGGCGGGCGCGCAGGGACATTAGGCCCGCTGCGCGCTCACCAAGGCCAGCACCGGGCGGTGGTGAGGGTGGGGGTGTCTGGGGGGCGCCAAGACGCAGCGGGTCTTCGCCCGATGTGTCCGCCGCCAGCGACTCGCGATCGGCGAGGATGCCCCGCACGATGCCCCGGTAGAAGGCGGCGGGCGACCTGACCTCACCGCGGTGCACGCGAGGGTTCTGGCGCATGCGCCGAAGCGCCTCGCGCACCACGTCCCCACCGGCACCTTCCTGGCGTGCGATCATGGCGATCAGCCTTGGGTGGGAAAGCCATCCTTCATCGCAGGTCGGCCTCCTCCAGCGCAAGTGCCACGTGCCTGGGCTCGATCGCCGCATCACCGGCCTCGCTGGCCAAGGTCGCGCTCAGGCGGGCCAGGGTGGCGAGCACCCGGGGGATGGTGCGGGAGCGCTGGAAGATGATCTGCGTCGCCTCCTCGCTGATGGCCATGCCCAGCGCCTTCGCCCCCGCCTCGAGGTAGGCGCGCGTCTCCTCCAACGTGAATCCGAGCATCTGCATCCGGGCGACGATGCGCTGGGCGATCGGCTCCATGGCCTGCACACGTAGGCGTGAGGCGAGGGCCGGCGTGCCCATGAGCACGATCCGCACCGGCAGGCGGTCGCCGATCGGCGTGTGCAGGAGCGAGGGCACAAACAGCAGCACCTGGGCCGTGAGCTCCTGCGCCTCGTCGATCACCACAAGGAGTACCCGGCCCTGGTCGTGCCAGGACATGACCAGGCGCCCAAGTTGGTCGAGCGCGTCGGGCGTGGTGCCCACTCGGGCGTCTCGCCCAGGGCCGAGAGGATCGCCCGCAGCAGGGCGCGGGGGTTATTGAGCGGCGGCACGAGGGCGACGGTGACGAACCGTCCCTGGTCGAGCGCGCGCACGAAGACGCGCACGGCGACGGTCTTTCCGGCGCCAGCCCCGCCGGTGACGAGGGCGATGCCGCCCAGGTCGAGCAGGTCCCCCAGGCGACGGTCGAGTTCCATGCGGGCCTGAGAGCCGATGAGATTGTCGGTCTCAAGCGCCCGAAACGCCTGGGTCATCGCCCTTCCCCCCAGATCGCGTCGAGATAGCGGCTACGGTGTTGGCCGCGGCCGTAGCGGCGCACGAAGGTCGCAAGGCGCGTGTCGAGCTCTGCGCCGAGCGCAACGCCCGGGCGCGCAAGGTAGGCCGTGACGAGGTCATGCTCCTCGGGGCGAAGCTCGCGCGAGAGGGCCGGAGAAGCGCCTTGGTCACCGCCTCCCGAGCGGAGGGGACGATGGCCGGCTGGGGCTTGTCTCTCCCTTTGAGGCCCCGCACATAGTCGGCCAGGCCGGTCGGCTTCTTCCTTGTCGGGAGCGCCATCTTGGGGTGCTCGAGGTGGCGCGCGGGCAGGGCGGGCTTTGCGGCGATGAACGATCGATTTCGAGGTAGACCTCGCGCAGGTCGAACGGGTGGTAGGCGACGGTCACCTTGGTCCCGACCAGGTCGTCCCGGACGACGCGGCGGCCACCCCCGTCTTGACAACGACCAGAAATGCTACCAGGTGCACGTAGCCGTTGCCGATCAGGCCGTCACCGCCACAGCAAGTGCAGACGCGGCCAAAGGCAGCGAAGAACGCTCGGCCGTCCACGGCGATGACTTCGCTGACCGGCTGTTCCTCGGCGGCAGACGGCGACACGATACCCGTGGGCTTGGCGGGATCGGTCCGCTACCACGGCCCGATCCCTGAACCCCTTCTCTGGGTCTTGCGAAACGGAACCCGGGAAGCGGCTTATCCAGGCCACTAAGCCTTCCTGCAAAGGAAGCAACCGGGCGCCGTCCTCTCCGAGGATCGGCGCCCGGTCTGCCTGTCTTATCAAAGATCGCGAGCAATTGTCTGTCGGTCCGTCTCGCATACCAGTGTCGGTTACAGCAGGTGCAGGGGTTCCGGCAGGTGCTGTTACGGGGCCGGGAGAAGGCGCGATCCATGTGGCGGTTCGAATGCGCGGGCGTGCAACGTGATGAAGATGGTGCGGATGCGGGCGACGGCGCAGGCACGGCCGATCGGCGTGGTGGCCGCGATGGTCCGAGGCACTTGTCGGCCCGACCCAACCCTGGCCAGTCATCAGCCGGCGTACGAGAAGACCGGCACCTCACCG
>JAKASY010000139.1 GCA_021817625.1 Bacillota bacterium
CTATGCACCACCCCCGCGTGCTCGGCGGGTTGGGGTGCCGGCCGCGAAGCGGATCGGCACCCGGCTAGGAGCAGATGCCACCCGCCGGAGGCCCGGCATCCCGCCCAGCATTCGGCCTTGGGACGACCGCGCCGCTGGCCGGTGTGGTACGCTCGGAGCCTCTGCCCGTTGTGCGCGACCGACCGCGCGAATGGCGGGCGCGGAGGGGGTGTCCGATGGCGAGCAAGACGGCCAGGATCGCGACCGAAAAGGGCGACATCGTGCTCGAGCTCTTTCCGGACGAGGCGCCTGGCACCGTGGCGAACTTCACCAAGCTGGCGAAGTCCGGCTTCTACGACGGCCTCGCCTTTCACCGCGTGATCCCGGACTTCATGATCCAGGGCGGTTGCCCGCGCGGCGACGGCACGGGGGGCCCCGGCTACACGATCAAGTGCGAGACCAAGGGCAACCCGCACAGGCACGTCCGCGGCAGCCTCTCGATGGCCCACCGCGGGAAGGACACCGGCGGCTCGCAGTTCTTCATCTGCCATTCGCCGCAGCCCCACCTCGACGGCGTCCACACCGTGTTCGGGCAGGCGACGGCGGGCCTCGACGTGGTGGACGCCATCCGTGTCGGCGACCGGATGCTGTCGGTGAGCGTCGAGGACTAGCGCGGGCGCACCAAGCCGGCGGCCGGCCGGCGCCGATCGTGGCTTGGGACCTGAGCCCATGGTGAAGGCTTGCCTGACTGGCCTCGTCGGCACTGACCGCCCAAGCTTTACGCAGGGAGACGATTGCGATGCGCGATGCGGCGACATCCGCGCCCTACTCGCATGAGCCGCCCGGCTACATCTGCCCCTACTGTGCCCTGATCGCAGGGCGCGACCGGCCCGGCGACGGATCGACGTTGGCCGACGTGGTGTACCGCGGCGACGCGGCCACCGTGGTCATGGCACTCACCTGGTGGCCGAACAATGCCGGGCACGTGGTGGTGGTGCCGAACGCCCATTACGAGAACATCTTCGGCCTGCCGCCTGAGGCGGCGGCCGCGGTTCACGCCCTGGCGCAGCGGGTGGCGTTCGCCATGAAGGCAGCGTACGGCTGTCAGGGGATCTCGACCCGCCAGCACAACGAGCCGGCAGGTCAGCAGCACGTCTGGCACTTCCACCAGCACGTCCTTCCTCGCTACGAGGGCGACGAGCTTTACGCCTCCAAGGGCGCACCGACCACATCCGAGCAGCGCGCGCCGTACGCCGAGCGTCTGCGCAGCGCGATGACCAACCCGGGGTAGCCACGCCGACCTGGTCTGAGCGGCGCCCAGGCCACCCACGGGTCAGCCGACATGCCGCCGCCGCGGGTTGATCGATCCAGCTCGGGTACGGCGGGATTTCACGCAGATCCCGTACCATGCCTCGCGGACCAACCTGCGGCATGGTCAGAGATTGCCGCCAAGGCGCGGGTCCGGCGTGACCGAAAGCGACCTCAACGACGGCACCCTCGGCAACGCCCTCGACGGCCCCACGCCCCCGCCTGCCGGAGGACAAGGCCGCGCGCCCCTCCTGCCCCATGGGTGCTCGCCCGCTCCGCGAGGACCTGGTGGGCGATACGGCTGTCGCGCATCGTGAACATGGACACGGCGCGGAGCTCCTCGGAATTGCCGAGAAGGCCCGTGCCGTGCTGCTCGTCAATGACGTGGTCGCGGAACACGACGCTCTCGTCCGCGTGCAGACCAGGCCGCGGCGAGCGGCGCAGGCGGGCGACAGGGAGCGGTCGAGACGCGGCGCCGAGCGGGGCGCCTTAGCCGCTAACGCGCCACTCGTTCGGCCACCAGAGGTCCATGATCGAGTTGAACGAAGCGATCACGCCATGGATGTTGTTCGCGTGCTCGACGAGATACGGGAAGTACGGCATCCACAGGACCGGCAGCTGCTGGTCCGCGTACAGCAGGTAGGCGTCCATGCGGCTCGTGAGCTGGCTCGCCGTGCCCGGTAGGTAGGTCTCCTTGATCAGGGCGTTCATCTTGGCGTTGTCGTAGCCCATGGAGTCGTTGACCGCGCCGGACGCGAACAGCTCGCCGCCGGTGGGGTAGAAGTCGGGCACGTAGGTCCAGCCCGACCCCCACCAGACCATCGCCCACTTGCCCGGGTTGCTCGTGTTGTACGTGAAGATTGTGTTCGCCTGCTGCTGCTCCAGCGTGACCTGGATGCCCTCCTGGGCCCAGGTGCTCTTCAGGTACTGGGCGATGGCGTCGTCCGTGTTGCTGCCCGAGGCGTAGAGGAAGGTGAACTTCAGGGCGACGCCGTCCTTGGTCATCACGCCGTTCACGAGCCGCCATCCGTGGGCCTGGAGCAGCTTCTTGCCGGCCGCCGGGTTGAACGGGTAGAGCGTCGGCAGCTTCGCGTCGTAGAAGCTTGTGCGGGGCTTCGAAGGCACCGGGCCGTTTTCCGGCACGCCAAAGCCGTCGTAGAAGGCGCGGATGATGCCCGGCTGGTTGATGCCCATCTGCAGGGCCTGACGCACGTACAGGTTGGAGAACGCGGCCTTGACCTGGGCGGCGTTCTTCATCTCGTCGGGCTGCAGGTAGTTGTAGCCAAAGGTGTACAGGGGCACGAGGGTGTCGCCGCTGAGCTGGCTGCGCGTCGAATACATGGAGAAGGGCAGGAAGCCGACATTCACCGTGCCGCCCTTGAGGGCGGCGAACGCGGCGTCGGGCGAGGTCTCGTACTGGAACACGAGCTTTCGGATCGTCGCCTTGGGGCCGGCGCCGTACGTCGGGTTCGCCACGAACGCCCAGTACTGGTTCGGCACCATGCCCGAAAACTTGAAAGGACCATCGACCACGTCGTACACGGGGTTCGTCGGGCTATTGGCCACGGACTGGATGAACTTGAGCTCGGCCACCATGTTGTGGGGGTCCTTGTTCCAGACAAAGCTCGGCACGGGATAGAGCTGGCTGATGTCGTTGTGGATGAACCACTGCGGGTTGACGGCCTGCGTGGTGGTGATGACAACCTCGTGCGGGCCCTTTGCGACTACGCTCTTCCAGTCGTAGGGCATGCCGTCGGCCTGGGCGCCGCCGTACTGCCAGGGCAGCTTGGGCGAGGTGCCGCTGGCGCCATCCGTCACCTGCCAGGCGAACAGGACGTCGGCCGAGGTGACCGGTCGGCCGTCCGACCACTTGAGGTTGGGCTTGAGATAGATGTCGTACACGGTGCCGCTACGGTTGTACGTGATGCGGTCGGCGACGGCGTTGTCGAAGACGATGTCGTCGTGGGAGTTCACGTTGATCAGCGGCACGTAGAGCATGGCGCTCATCTGGCCGTTCAGATCCGTGTACGCCGCCGCGGACTCTGTCGGGTAGAACCAATTCGGCGAGGTCTGCGCCTGGAGCCCCATCACGCCCTCGTTCCCGAGCGAGCCCGAGGCCGCCTGTGCCGATCCGGAGACAGCCGGGAGCGCGATCAGCGACCCGGTCAAGCAGGTGGCCGCCAGCCCCGCCAGGGTGGTGCGCAGCGAACGCCGCTGCCTCATTCCCGCATGGCCCCCTATCCATGAGAGGTTACCGGAGTGGAAGAGGCCGGCGAACGCCAGCCGATCCGTCCGAACGCTGCGACTGTTCTCGATACGGGGACCTATTCCTGCCAGAGCGCACCTCAGCGGCCCAGACGGGCCCAGGCAGCGCCCTCGGGGCTGCAAACGGCTGGTGACCGGCACGTCGATGTGCCCGACGCCGGCCGCTCGGCTCAGTGCACGGCGTTATCGGCGAGCTCGATGATGACGTCGGCCATCCGCCAGACCTCGACGATGTCCCGGCCCGTGACCTCGCAGGTGCGGTCGTCGACGCGCGCCACCGTCGGCCAGCGCGCCGCGGCCGCCGCCTGGCCGGCGGTCTGGAACTCGATGCGCATCGTCTGGGGGCCGCGCGTCGTCACGGGCGCCACGTCCCCGGCATGGGCCACCGCCAGCTTCGCCTCCCGCTCGATCGCCTCGAGCACCGCCTGGGGCGCAAGCGAGCGCGCCGTCAGCTCGTTCAGTCCGTGCTTGGCCACGAGCCGTCGGGCCGCGGGCAGGGTACGCTCGATCTGGCCGGCCAGCTTGTCGTCGCCCACGACCAGCACCACCGGTACGCCGTAGTGGCCGAGCAGGGCGGCGTTGACCTGGGCCTCCCCTACTCGCTCACCGTTCAAGAGCCAGTTGCGCACCGACCCCGTCATCGTGTGGTCCTGGACGGCGCCATCGGTGCCGGCCCAGGCATGGTAGCCGACGAAGATGGCCGCGTCCGCGCCCTCAGCCCCCTCGACCATGCACAGCCGCTTGTTCAGGCCGGAGATGAGCTCGGCCCGCGGGTCGAGCTCCTCATAGAGGATGTTGCGCATGGCATCGTGGGAGTCGTTCACCACCACCGAGTGCGCGCCACCGAGGAAGGCGCCGCGCACGGCCGCGTTCGCCTCGGCGGTCATGCGGTGGCGCAGGCGCTCGTACGCGCCGGTGCCGGGCTCGGTGTCGCGAAAGCCGGTGACGCCGGAGATCCCCTCCATGTCGACGGACACGAGAACGCGCACGCCGGTCCCCTCCCCCGCCCTCAGTGCTCGGCGGCGGCGGCCAGCGACACCATGACGTCGGCCATGCGCCAGACCTCCACGATGTCCTTGCCCGTGACCTCGCAGGTGCGGTCGTCGACCCGCGCCACCGTCGGCCAGCGCGCCGCGCCCCAGGCCTGGCCGGCGGTCTTGAACTCGATGCGCATCGTCTGCGGCCCGCTGGTGCGCACCGGCTCCACCCCCGCCGACCCGGCCACCGCCAACTGGGACTCGCGCTCGATCGCCTCGAGCACGGCCTGCGAGGGCAGAGAGCGCGCGGTCAGCTGGTTGATCGCGTACTTCACGATTACCCGCCGCGCCTGGGGCAGGGTGCGCTCGATCTGGCCGGCCAGCTTGTCGTCGCCGCACACGAGCACGACCGGCACGCCGTAGTGGCCGAGGATGGCGGCGTTGATCTGGCTCTCGCCCACGCGCTCCCCGTTCAGCCACCAGTTGTGCACGGCCCGACCGGCGATCGTATGGTCGAGGACGGCGCTGTCGGTGCCGGCCCAGGCGTGGTAGCCGACGAAGATCGCGGCGCCAGAGCCCTCCGCCCCCTCGACCATGCACAGCGGCTTGTTGAAGCCCGAGATCAGCTCGGCGTCTGGGTGCAGCTCCTCATAGAGGATGTTGCGCATGCCGTCGTGGGAGTCGTTCACCACAACCGAGTCGGCGCCACCCGCGAATGCCCCCCGCACCGCGGCGTTGGCCTCCGCCGTCATGCGTCGGCGGAAGCGCTCGTAGGCGGGTGTGCCCGGGCTCACGTCATCGCGGCCGGTGACCCCGGAGATGCCTTCCATGTCGACCGAGACGAGAACACGCACGTGCAGGCGCCCCCTGTCAGGTATCGATTGCCCTGGGGATCTTTCGACGGCCGGCGAACGACGCCTGTGCCGATACCCGCCGACCTACGTGGTGCGGCGGTAGGCGACGAACGCCCAGGTGGCAAACGCGCTCGTGGCCACCACGAAGGCAATGAGCCAGGCGATGTCCGGCAGAAGCGGCGCCCAGGCGGACACCGGCGAGACCGCGGTCCGGGCCGCGACCACGGCCCAATTCACCGGGTTGAGCCGAGAGGCCAACTGCATCCAGCGCGGCATGAGGGCGGTGGACATCAGGCTCGCGGACAGGAAGGTGAGCGGCAGCGTGAAGAAGTTGAGCACCGCGATGAAGGTCTCCTCCTGGCGGACGAGCAAGGCCACGCCATTCGAGGCGGCGGCGAAGCCGCTGCCCAGGAGGACGGCGACGACCAGGAGGAGGAGCCCTCCAAGCGGGCCGGCATAGAGGCGCGCGCCCAGCGCGATGCCGATGCCGACGATGATCAGGGTCTGCGCGCCGCCGGCGATACCCGCGTTCAAGACGCGCGCGACGATGATCGCCGTGCGGCTGGCGGGCGTGGTGAGCAGGCGGTCGAGGACGCCGCGGTCGAAGTCCTCGATCAGGCCCATGCCCGCCCAGGCGCTACCGAAGAGCGCCGTCATCACCGCCACCCCTGGCGTGAGGAATTGGATGTAGGAGCGGGCGCCGAAGCCGGGGATCTCGACCACCCGATGGAACAGCTGGCCGTACAAGATGAGCCAGATCGCCGGCTGCACGATCTCGCCGCGCTG
>JAKASY010000140.1:0-2717 GCA_021817625.1 Bacillota bacterium
TCCGATCTTGCAGAGCGGCAGGATGCAGCGCAGGAAGATCGTGAGCTCGCCCGCGCCGTCCATCTCCGCCGCCTCGTTGAGCTCGATCGGCAGCGTCATGAAGAACTGTCGCAGGAGAAAGATCGAGAACGCGTCCCCGAAGAACGCCGGGACCACCAGCGGGTAGAACGTGTTCACCCAGCCGAGCGAGCGGAACACGATGTAGAGCGGGATGAGCGTGACCTGCGTCGGCATGATCATGGTCGCGATCACGAACATGAACACGGCGTCCCGCCCGGCCCAGCGGATGCGCGAGAAGCCATACGCCACGATCGCGCTCGAGCAGGTCACGCCGACCACGTTGAGGCCGGCGATGATCAGCGTATTGCGGAAGTAGAGGACGAACGGAATGGCCTCGACGGCGGCCACGAAGTTGTGCCAGACGAACGGGTGCGGGATGATCTGCGGCGTCGACGACACGACCTGCGACGGCAGCTTGAGCGCGGTCGAGAGCATGAGCACCAAGGGCACGATGAACACGGCGCTCAGGCACAGGAGCGTCAGGTGGATGGCGGCGCCGGACGCAGCGGGCGTGCGCCGGCCCTCGGGCGCGCTCGGCACGCCTATCTCCCCTCCGTTTCGTAGTACACCCAGCGGCGCGCGGTGCGGAACAGGAGGAGCGCGAGCACCAGGACGATGATGAACAGCACCCAGGCGAGGGCGCTTGCGTAGCCCATCGCGTTGTACGAGAACGCCGCCTCGTAGAGGTAGAGCGAGTAGAACAGGGCCGAGTTCAGGGGCGCCCCGAGCGACCCGGTGAAGCGGTTGGCGTCGGTGATCACGAACGCCTGGGTGAAGTACGTGAACGAGGCGATGATCCCGAGGATGAGGTTGAAGAACACCACGGGGCTGAGCATCGGCAGGGTGATGTGGCGGAACTTCGTGAGGCGCGAGGCGCCGTCGAGGTCCGCCGCCTCGTACAGGCTCTGCGGCACGCCCTGTAGGCCGGCGAGGAAGATCAGCATCGTGTTGCCGAGCGACGCCCACAGGCTCATGAGGATGTATGCGGGCTTGCTCCACACGGGCGAGGCCAGCCACCCCGGCTGCGGCACGTGCAGGGCGCCGAGGATGAGGTTCACGACGCCGTAGTTCGGGTTGAGCAGCCACAGCCACAGGATCGCGCTCGCCACCGCCGGCACGATCGTGGGCAGGTAGGCGAGGGTGCGGTAGAAGGCCAGCCCGCGCACGCGGGCGTTCAGCAGGGTGGCGAGGCCGATGCCGAAGGCGATGTTGAGCGGCACGAAGAACACGGCGAGATAGGCGGTGTTGTAGATCGCCGTCCAGAACGTCGCGTCGTGCAGCATGAAGGCGTAGTTCTCGAGACCCACCCAGTGGGGCGGCTGGAACAGGTCGTAGTTCGTGAAGCTGTACCAGAGAGAGCTCCCGAGCGGGAAGACGATGAAAAAGCAGAAGCCGAGGATCCACGGCGAGATGAAGGCAAGCCCCCAGATGAGCTTTCGCCGCTCGCGCCGCATCGGCGCGCGGGCCGGGAGCGCGCTGAGCGCGGCCGCCGGCGCCGGCCGCGGCGCGAGCTCACCAGCCATAGCGGTCGGGCCCGAACGGGCGGCGCTCGGTCTCCTGGCGCACGGTGACGAGGGTCTCGGGCGGCACGTCCTCGGCGACGACGAGGCCCGGGCCCAAAGCGCTGTAGGGCCCGACGTGGCGCCCGGGGAGGATCGTGACGTTGACGCCCGTGCGCACGTGGTCGCCCAGGTAGGCGGCGTTGGCGCCGATGGTCGGCGTCTCCCAGCGGCCGCCCACGCGGTGGGCCGTCTCGCCGTCGTCGAAGCGCAGCGTGCCGCACACGGTGGCCGCGCCGACGTCGACGTCGTCCCCCAGGACGCCGTAGATCTCGCAGTGGTGCATGAGCCAGACGTTGCGCATGAGCACGCCCCCGAGGATCTCCGCGCAGTGGCTTATGACCGAGCGGTCGCCGATCACGCAGTTCTCCACCTTGGCGTAGTCCTCGAGCCGCACGTCCGCGCCCAGCATGACGTCGCCCTCGCAGATCGCCCCCTGGCGCACGAGGCTCCGCGGCCCCACCCATAGGCGGCCGCGCACGACCACGCCGGCCTCCACCCGCCCGCCGGCCTCGACCACGGCCTCGCCCTCGACACGCGCCCCCGGGTCGAGCCACGCCCCTTCGGCGACCGCCGGGCCGGCGCGGCGCTCGAAGCGCTCGGCCACCGCCGCGCGGTTGGCGGCCAGGATGTCCCACGGCTTGTCGAGGTCGACGTTCGGGCCCGCCGCCTCGAGCACGTGGAGGACGGCGCCCGCGTCGAGCGCCAGGTTCATGGACTCGCACAGGTCCTGCTCGAGCGGCGGCATGCCGCCGACCTCCACGCGCACGCCGCGGCCCGGGTTGAGCGAGAGGTAGCGGCGAAGCGCCGGCGCCAGGAGGAAGGCCCCCCCGACGCGCCACCGCCCATCGCGCGGATGGCCCCAGAAGCCGCGCACGCGCTCCCCCTCGGCCTCGACGCACAGGTAGTCGCGTGAGCGCCCCCGCGCCACCGGCACGGCCAGCACCCGGCCCGATGCGCCCGGCACGAGCGGCGCAGCCGCACCCTCGATATCCGCGGTCGCCAGGAGGCTGTCGGCGAACACGACCAGGAGCGGCGCGTCCGGGTCGAGCTCGTCGCTCGCGAGCGCGGCCGCCGCCGCCGTGCCCTGGGGCATCG
>JAKASY010000140.1:2727-6143 GCA_021817625.1 Bacillota bacterium
GGGCATCGCCTGCACCGCCACGCGGTAGCCGGCATGCCCCTCGAGGGCGGCCCTGAGGGCCGGCGCGAAGGCGGGCGCCGCCACGACCACCCCCTCGTCCAGGCCGAGGGCCTCGAGCTGCCCGAGCGTGCGCGCGATGAGCGGCTGGCAGGCGACCGGCAGGAGGGCCTTGGGCCGCACGCGGTCGTACGGCGCCATGCGCCGACCCGGGCCGGCGGCGAGCAGGGCGACCTTGGCCTTCATGGCGACACCTCGACGTTGTAGCTCCGGAGGATGCGCGGCGGGCGGCCGGCCCGGGTCATGCGCTCCGCCGCCTCGCAGGCGATGGCTTGGACGATGAGCGCGCCGGCCACCGTGGACGTGGCGCCCACGGCCTCGCGAAGGCCGCTCACGCGCACGGCCGCGTCACCGGGCACGCCGCCGTTGTCGATCGCCAGGTCGGCGGCCTCGAACAGGCGCGGCATGCCGGCGATGTAGGGCTCCTGGCTCCGGCTGTGGGCCAGCGACGTGACGGCCACGACGCGCGCGCCGTCGGCGCGGGCCGCGAGCGCTAGCTCCACGGGCACGGGGTTTCGGCCGGAGTTGGAGAACACGAGCACGGTGTCGCCATGACCGGCGCCTCCCGCCCGCATCCGCCAGATCACCCGTCCGAGGTCGCGCAGACGCTCGAAGGCCGAGCTCTTGAGCGGCCCCTCGTGCAGCATGAGGCTGGGCTCGAGGATCGCCTCAACGGCCGCGAGGCCGCCGGCCCGGGCGAACAGCTCCTCCGCCAGGAGGTGGGAGTGGCCCGTGCCGAAGGCGAGCACGCGGCGATCGGCGAGGAGCGACTCGGCCACCCACGCCCCGGCCTGCACGACCGCATCCCAGGAGGACGCGCGCACGCGCTCGAGCGTGTCCTGGGCGCACGCCCAGAAGGCGTCGGCCCCCCGTCCGTCAGCCTCGATCAAGGCACCGGGCTGCCGTTCTTGAACTCTGCGGCCACCTGCTTGAGCGCGGTCGCGGCGCTCTCACGGCCGAAGGTGGCGTTCTGCTCGGCGTTGCCGATGGCCGTCTCGTAGCGCGTCAGGTTGGGCACCGACGGAATGCCGTGCACGACGTAGCGCTTCTCGAGCTCGATCGAGGCCTTGAGCGCCGGCACCGCCCAGCTGTCGTTGGCGTACTGGGCCTGGAACTGAGGCAGGTTGACCATCTTGTTGCAGATCGGGTCGTAGTGCGCCGGCGTTTGGAGCCAGGCCAGGAACTTCACCGCGGCGGCCACATGGGCGGCGTGCGCAGGCACGATCCAGAGGTCGCCGTCGACGAACTCCTGCGGTCGCTGGCCGGCCTTCTGCACGGGCAGCGCGACCTCGCCGAACTTCACGGACGGCGCGTAGTGGTCGAGGAAGTCGCGCAGCCACTCGCCGCCCACCTCCATCGCCACCTTGCCGAACGCGAAGGGGTCGGAGCCGAGCGGGCCCGAGCCGAACGACGAGGAGTTGAACGTGTTCAGGCGCGCGTAGCCGTACTTCTTGTAGTAGCTGGCCTCCCACGCCAGGGCCGCCACGTTGTGCGGGTTGTCCGGCGTGAGCTGGCCGGTCTTGCTGTTCCACCAGTCGCCGCCGAAGTCGTAGGCCCACAGCTGCAGGCCCGTCTGGGCGAAGCCGATGCCGCCGTTGGGCACGAAGCCGGCCTGGACGATCTTGCCGTTCTTGATCACCGTGAGCTTCTGGGCGTCGGTCCAGAGCTGGGCGAACGTGGTCGGCGGCGCCTTGATCCCCGCCTTGGCGAGGAGCGTCTCGTTGTAGTAGAGGAAGTTCCCGTCGAACGCCCCGGGGAGGCCGTACACCTGGCCCTTGTACATGCCGTAGGCGAGGGCGCCCGGCACGAAGGTCGACAGACGCACGCCGTCCCCCTTGAGCAGGCTGGTGATGTTCGTCAGCGCCCCCTCCGACGCCCAGGACGGCAGGGGGTCGGCCTCGCCCAGGTCCACCAGGTCGGGCGGGCTGCCGCCGGAGATGGCGGTGGTCACCTTCTGCAGGCTCACACCCCCGAGGTAGTTCACGTGGATCTGGTGCTGGCTCTTGTTGAACAGGTTGATCTCCGTCTCAAAGGCCTGGGCCTCGTAGCCGGTGGCATAGCTCCAGAGCGATACCTGAACCGGACCCGCCGCGCGGTGCGCTGCGGCGGCGACGCCCGTCCCGCCGGCGGCAAGCACCGCAGCGGAGACAAGAGCGGATATCGCGCTCTTCGGTCGAAGCGGCACCCCGGATTCCCCCGTTTCCTTGGGAAGGCTAGAACTTCATGTCGGCGACCCGCTCGGCGGACTGGCGCAGGGCCTCTCTCGCGCGGTCGGGCCGCAGGCCGCCGGTGCTGACAGCCAGGAGGTCGGCGATGCAGAGCTGGGACACGAGGCCCGGCAAGGCGCCGCTCAGGAGCGGCGTCTCCTCCGCGCCGGTGATGAGCAGCACGTCGGCCGCGGCCGAGAGCGGCGCATGCCGGTAGCGCGTGACCGCCACCGTGAAGGCGCCGACGCCACGCGCCGCCGACAGCGCCTCGACGACGCTGTAGGTGCTGCCCGACTGCGAGAAGGCGACGGCGGCGCACGCCTCGCCCATGAGCACGGTGCTCATCGCCTGGTAGTGCGCGTCGTCGTGGAAGTGGGCGACGACCCCCATGCGCGTGAGGCGGTAGGCCAGGTACTTGGCGGCGAGGGCGGAGGTGCCCACGCCGTAGATGGCGACCAGCGGCGCCCGGTCCAGGCGCTCGGCCACGCGCGCAACGGCCTGCGCGTCGACGAGCGTCTGGGTGGCCTTGAGCGAGGCGACGCTCTGGGCCACGACGCGGCTCACGCTGGCGGGGAGGTCGGCGCCGGCGGGCGCGGGCCCGGCCGGGCCGTCGCCGCCGTCGTCCATGTCGCCCCGGTCCGCCGCCACCAGGATCTTGAGCTCCTGGTAGCCGCTCAGGCCCAGGCGACGCGCCATGCGCACCACGGTCGCGTCAGCCACCTGGCTGCGCTGGGCGAGCTCGGAGATCGAGAGGGAGAGAACGGCCTCCGGGTCCTGGAGGATCGCGCGCGCCACGCCGCGCTCGGCCTTGGGGAGGCCGGCGGCCATCTCGCGCAGGCGAGCCAGGAAGTTCGTCTGGCGGGTGAAGCGACGGGCCAGCGCGCCCACCTCCACCCACCAAGTTCTCGCACAATTGACTGCATTCCTCCGCGTTGCGGAGTTTTCTTTCGATACCTGGCAGGGGGTGGGACACGCGCCCAGAACCCTGAGGCCATCGGACCCCGAAGGAGGAAGACAGTGGCAACGCCGCTCGGCATCCTGGAGTGCTACTACGGGCCGGCCTGGTCGACGGCCGAGCGGAAGTTGGCCTCGATCTCGGTCTTCTCGCCCCGGTTGGCGCGGTTGTTGAAGGGGAACTCGGCGAGGTTGCGC
>JAKASY010000141.1 GCA_021817625.1 Bacillota bacterium
CGCCGCCGTCGCGGACGGCGTGCGCACCGAGGACCTGGGAGGCAGCGCCTCCACCAGCGCGTTCGTCGCCGGCGTGCGCGAGCGCCTCGTGCGCCTGCGCACTGCGACGCGCGCCTGATCCGTGACTGGCTCCGGCCTCGGCGCGGCGCTCCTCGCGCCGCCGGTGGTGAACTTCCTCCTTCTGCCGGTGATCGGCGCCGCCCACGGTTGGCTCACGAACACCCTGGCCGTCTGGCTCCTCTTCCGGCCCGTGGCGCCCTGGCGCGTGCCGGTCGCGGGCTGGCGCGTGCAGGGGGTGCTGCCCCGACGCCAGCGTGACCTCGCGAAGAGCGTCGGCCTGGCGGTAGAGACGGAGCTCTTGAGCTGGAACGAGCTCGCCGCTGCGCTGGCGGCGCCCGAGCTCCTGGCGCACATCGGCCAGCGGGTGGAGGCCCTGGTGCGCGAGCGGGTCGGCCGCCTCCTTCCCGCCTGGCTGCCCGGCGCCTGGCGCGAGGGCCTGGCGCAGGCGGCGGCGAACGCCTTGGGTCGCGAGGCGGCCGACGGCCTCGTCGGCCTCCTGCCCGAGGCCGCAGCCTTGGCGCGCGAGCGCCTGCCCATCGCTCGCATGGTCGAGGAGCGGATCCTTGCCTTCTCCCCCGACGACCTCGAGCGGGTGGTGCGGCGGGCGGCGGCGTCCGAGCTGCGCAGCATCATCCTGCTCGGGCTGGTCATGGGGCTGGTGATCGGCCTCGCCCAGGGAGCGTTTCTCGCCCTGATCGGGCAATAGCCGGCCGCCGGCGCAAGAAGGCGCGGGGGAGGGCTTGACGTGGACGCCGTGCTCATCGCCTGCGTGGCGCGCGAGTGGGAGCGGGAGCTCCCGGGCATGCGCGTGGACCGGGCCTATTCGCCCGACCCCCATCGCATCGACCTCGCGCTGCGCGGACTCGGACGCGAGGCGCGCCTGACCTTCGCCCTGCGCCCGGGCGAGGCGCGCTGCCACCCGGCCGCCGACTCGCCGAGAAACCCGGCGGCGCCGACCGGGTTCTGCATGTTCCTGCGTCGCCACCTGAGCGGGGCCCGGGTGCTGGGCGTGCGCGCCGTCGAGGCGGAGCGCCGCCTGCTCATGCGCCTGGGAAGCGAGAGCGAGATCGGCGTGCGCGAGGAGCGCGAGCTCCACTTCGAGGCCTTCGGGCCGCGCCCGAACCTCATCCTGGTCGATGGCGCGGGGCGGGTGATGGACGCCTTCCGCCGCGTGAGCGCGGCCGGTGAGGGGGCGCGCCCCGTGCTTCCCGGCCTCGCCTACGCGCCCCCGCCCGCCTCGGCCAAGGCCGATCCGCTGGCGCTGGGGCCGGACGGCCTCGCGGCGCTGTGCACCGTGGGCGGCGCGGCCGACCCCGTGGCGGACCTGCTGGTCCGACGCGTCCGCGGCATGGCGCCCGTTTGGGCGCGGGAGATCCTGGCGCGCGCTGGCCTCCGGCCGGACGCGGCCGTGCGCGACCTCGGGCGGCGCACGGAGACCCTCGCGCAGGCCCTGGGCGAGTTTCTGGCGCTGCTTTCGTCGGGCGAGGCGCCCGCCCCGTGCGTGGCCTACGCGCCCGACGGCGCGCCCGTGGGCGCCTTCCCCCTCGCCCCCCGCCAGTTCGGCCCGGCCGCTCGGCTTGTGCCGTACGCGCGCGTGGGCGACGCCGTCGCCGCCTACCACACGGAGCGCGAGCGCTCGGCGCGCCTCGAGCAGCGCAGGGCCGCCCTGGCGAGGAACCTAGAGCGGCGGCGGGCCCGCCTGGGCCAGAAGCTCGCGCGCCAGGACCAGGAGTGGCGTGAGGCCGAGCGCGATCTGGCGTTGCGGCACACGGGCGAGCTGATCCTGGCGAACGTCCACGCCATCGCTCCCGGCGCGCGCGAGGCGGATGTGGTCGACTGGCAGGCGGCCGGCGAGGGTGGCGAGGCGCCGCCCGTGCGCATCGCGCTCGACCCGGAGATGAGCGCGAGCGAAAACGCCGAGCGCCTGTTCGCCCGCTATCGCAAGGCGCGCCGGCGGCACGACGCCTTGGCGCCGGAGATCGCGCGGGCGCGGCGGGAGCTCGAGTACATCGACGCGGTGGCCGACGCCCTGCGGCGGGCGGACGAGCCCGAGGTGCTCGAGGCGCTCGCCCAGGAGGTCGAGGTTGCCGGCGCGCTCGGCCCGCCCCCGGGCCTCGCCACGCGCCCACCAGCCGGGCGCGGGGCACGGCCCAAGGGGGGCGCCGGGGCCAAGAGAGGGGCCGGCAAGGGCGGGCAGCAGGCGGCGCCGCCCATGCCGCTGCGCCCCCTCCTCTATCGCACGCCCGGCGGCTTCAGCGTCCAGGTGGGCCGCACAGGCTACGAGAACGACCGCCTCTCCCTGCGCTCGGCTGCGCCCGACGACCTGTGGTTTCACGTCGCGCAGGGGCCTGGCGCGCATGCGGTGCTACGTCTCGCCGACGCCGGCGCGCGCCGCGTCCCGGGCGACGACGACCTCGCCGCCGCCGCCATGCTGGCCGCCTACCACAGCCCGGCGCGCACCGGCTCGCACGTGGAGGTGGACTACTGCCGGGCCGTGCGCCTGCGCAAGCCGCCGGGCGCGCGGCCCGGCCTCGTCCTGTACGACCGCGAGGGGTCGCTCTCGGTGACGCCGGATCCGGACGCGGTCGAGGCGATGGGGCAGAGGGCGGCGGGCGAGCGCGGCCACGACTGACTGGGCTCCGGGGCGCCAGCGCCCGCCCAGCCGCGCCTGCGCCCAGGTCGCCGCCCGGCCCATCGCCCCGGCAACGCCGGTGAGGGAGGGCGGTGCGCTACGGGGCGACGACGCGCCAGATCGCCGGGTCCTCGATGCCCAGCCGCCAGACGACCACGCCGCGCAGGTCGTAGTCGAGCGCCAGTTGCGCCTGCGCGCGGAACGTCTGGGTGTCGTTGAAGTACACCTGGTGCACGACGCCGCCGGTGCTGTACGCGAAGTGGCTTCCGGCCCGGCCGCGCGCGTACTGGTCGTCGAGCGCCACGGCCTGGCCGAAGCTGAGGGGGGCCGCGACGGCGCTGCCGCCCCAGTCGTAGCCGTAGCCGGGAACGCCCAGGACCACCTTGCTCGGCGGCACGACGGACACCGTGTAGCGCACGACCGCCTGCACCCAGGCCGCCGGGGCGACGCCGCCGGGCGGCCCGCCCGCGTAGTGGTCGTCGTAGGCCATGGGCATGATCAGGTCGGCCGCCTGTCCGAGGGCGCGGTAGTCGTATGCGCCGGTCCACGGGTTCCCCGGCGCGTCCGCGGTCTCGGCCGGCACCGACAGCGTCACGTAGTAGCCGTGGGCGTGAAAGAGCGCGCTCAGGCGGCGGACGAAGGCCGTGAAGGCGTTTCGGTCGGCCGGCTGGATGCCCTCGAAGTCGAGGTTCACGCCGTCGAAGCCGTAGCGCTCCACCAGGCGCAGAAGGTTCACGCGTGCCCGCTGGGCGTTCGCGGGATTCGCCAGGAGCGCCGAGAACACCGCCGGGTCTGCGTTCTGCTGCACGAGCGCGAACGTCCACAGGCCGTGGGTGTGCGCGTACGCCATCACGCCCGGGTCCGCCGTGCCCGTGACCTGCCCCTGGCTCCAGATCTCGAACCAGTCCGGCACGATGCCGCCGAGCACACCAGCGTTCTGCACCATGTCGAACCAGCCCGCGCTGTCCACGCCGCCGCCGTCGTAGTAGCCCAGGATGAGCGGCGTCGGCAGCGGCGTGCCGCCGGCGAGGCTGCCTGCGGGGGCGGCGAGCACTGCGCTCCGGCCGGTCCCGGCCAGGTACGCGGCGGCCGAGCGGCCCAGGGCCGCGGCTCCCTGGGCGGCGGCGAGCACTGCGGCCGCGAGAAGCCAGCGCCTCAGGCGCTTGCCGGCGCTCTCCTGCCAGACGATGTCCGTCGCACCACCCCCTCGGCCTTATGTCGCCCCGGGCCTGTCCATGCCGGACCCGAGGTGCTAGGGTGTGGGCGGGTGTGACGGGAGGGATTGCGATGTTCATAGGCAGGCGCGGCCGGATGGGCCCTGTTGCCCTAGTCCTGCGGTGGCTGCTCAGGGCGCTCGGCCTCGGCTTCGTCGCGGGCGCCGCCCTCGGCATCCGGGCCGGACGGCGCAGCGGCGGCGACGAGGCCCGTGTCGTCATGGACCGCCTGGAGCGGGCCGTGCGCGTCCTGGTGGGCAAGGACGAGGTCTCGAACGGCGCGGGCGCCGAGGCGCGTGAGGAGCCGCCGAAGCCGCCCACGTCAGGGACGGAGGCGGGGACGTAGCGCCGCCGCCCCGCACCGCTTCCCGGCCGCGCCGGCCCCCGGCGCGGCCGCTGGGCGTCACGGGCCGGGCCATCCGCGCCCTGACGGTGGTGCGGCTGGCGGCGGAGGCCGGCGTGCGCGCCTGGCTTCTGGCACGTGTCGGGCGCCGTCTGGACGAGGAGAGGCGCCGCGAGGCGGAGGAGCGCCTCTGGGCGTACGAGGGCCGCCGGCTGGCGCAGGAGGCGGTGCGCCTGGGCGGGCTCCTCATCAAGGTCGGCCAGTTCCTCTCCACGCGCGTCGACCTCTTCCCCGAGTCGTTCACGGCGCCCCTGACCACCCTCCAGGACGTGGTCGCGCCGGTCGCGTGGCCCGCCGTGGCGGCCGTTCTCGAGGCCGCGTACGGCGGCGATCCGGCGGGTGCGGACGGGCCCTTTGCCTCCGTCGACGCCTCCCCCGTCGCCTCGGCCTCCCTGGCGCAGGTGCACCGCGCACGCCTCGCCACGGCCGAAGAGGTCGTGCTCAAGGTGCTGCGACCCGGCATCCGCGCCCTGGTCGAGACCGACCTCGGCACGGTCACCTGGGTGCTCGAGTGGGCGGGCCGGCACACGGCGTGGGGCCGGCGCTACGACCTCGGCGCGATCGCGCGCGAGTTCGCCGCGGTCACCCGCCAGGAGCTCGACATGCCCGGCGAGGGCCGCCGGGCCGAGCGCTTCGCGGCGATGTTCGCGGACGACCCGCGCGTGCGCGCGCCGCGCGTCCACCACGCCCTCACGCGCCCCGACGTGCTGGTCATGGACGAGGTGTGGGGGGTGCGCCCCGAGCGCGTCGCCCTCGCCCAGCTCGATGTCGACCCGACGGCCGTGGCCTCGCTCCTGCTCGAGAGCTACATGCGCCAGTGGCTGAGCGAGGGGCTCTTCCACGCCGATCCGCACGCGGGAAACCTGTTCGTCCAGGCCGACGGCGGCATCACCTATGTGGACTTCGGCATGATGGCGGAGATCGGGCCGGAGGACCGAAGCGCCCTGCGCGACCTGGTGATGTCGCTCGTGGCGCGCGAGAGCGCCGGCGTGGCCGACGCCCTGGACGACCTGGGCTTCCTGCGCCCCGGCGTCGACCGCCGCCCGCTCGAGCGCGCCCTGGCCTTTCTTCTGGCGCGCATGTTCACGCCGGGCGGCGAGGCGATGCGGGCGCGCGAGACGGCGGAGCTCGAGGACCTCCTCACCGAGATGCGCGCCTTCCTCCACCAGCACCCCTTCCAGCTTCCGGCGCGCTACGCCTTTCTCGGCCGCGCCCTGGGCATGCTCGCGGGCGTGACCGCCGCCCTCGCTCCCGACGAGCCCTTCATGCCCGCCCTCGCCCACGCGGCACGGGCGGAGCTCGGCCGCCCGGGCCGGCGGGAAGAGGGCGGCATCCTGGCGGACGTGGACTGGCGGCGCGCGGCCCGGGCGGCCGCCGCCTACCTCGCGGGCGACCGGGAGGGCGCCATGTCCTTGGCGGAGGCGGTGCTGCCCGCCTGGCACCGCCTGACGCGCGCGCCGCGCACCCTCCTGCGCCTGGCGCGGCGTCTGGAGAACGGGGAGCCGCCATGGCCCGCGCCCGCCGCGGCCGCCGGGGCGGGGCGCCGCCTGCCCGCGGCCGTGCTCGCCGGCGCGAGCGCCATCGCGGCGGCGGTCGTGGGCGCTTCAGCGCCCCTCGGGCGCGATCTCCTCTGGCTTCTGGCGGGCGTGCTCGCCCTGCTCGCCCTCGCGCGCGACTGACCGCCGCCCTCCCGGACGTGAACTGCCTTGCCCGCCGCCGCGCTCCTCGTCGGCGGCCTTATCATGGTCGCCCGAGCAATGTATGACCTCTTCAACACGGTGGCATTGCCAAGACCTAGCGTCGCCGACGTCCAGGTCTCGC
>JAKASY010000142.1 GCA_021817625.1 Bacillota bacterium
GGCCCACTTAGTCAGGTTGACCATCTTGCCGCTCTTGAGCTCCTGGGGGCCGTTCGAGGGCACGTCGCCGTCCAGGATGGTGGGCTCCTGGCCGACCGCGAGCGCGGTCGACAGCTTGTTCAGGATTTGGTCCTGCTGGGTGACGAAGATGTTGTTCACATAGATGTCCGGGTGCGACTTGTTCCACTCCGCCACGGCCTGGTTCAGGGCGGTGAGGCCGGGGCCGGTGGCCGAGTTCCACATCGTGATCGTGATCTTGCTGCCCGCCCTGTGGTGCGGCGCCGCCATGGCACCGGTGCCCACGGTGAGGGCGACCGTCAGGATCGAAGCCACGCCGAAAGCGGCGGAAGCCGTCGCCCGTCTTGAAACAGCCATCGGTGTGCCATCCTCCTCCGGGACGTCGCGAAGCCTTCGAAGCCGGTCTCACCCGTAGGCCACCACCGCCGTGAACGACCTCTTGACGGCGGACGTAAGCGCTTACAGGTGGGTGCGAGGTTCTCCGTAGCGCATCCGGTTTCCTGTCGGGGAAACTGGCAAGATTGCGACAACGCTCGCGCTCAGGCGCTAATCGAGGTCCAGCTCCAGGTCCGACCAGCCCACCCGGTGCAGCTCCTCGAACATGTCACCAGCCTTGGCCTTGGCCCGCCACGCGGCCATGCGCTCCTCCCACCGCGGGGTGCCGATGGGCATCTGGCTCTTGTGGCAGCTCAGGGCGGCGATCTTGCGCTCGAGCAGGGCCTCGTCCACGCGCACCTTGCGGTTTCCCCGGGCGGTGTGGAAGAAGAACACCTCTTCGGTGTGGTGGGCCTTGCGGCCGGCCTCGATCTGCTCGGGGAAGTAGTCCTCGCCGTTGGCCAGGTAGGCGGCCTCAAAGGCGGTCATGCAGATCGTGCGGTGGTCGGGGTGCGGCTCGTCGGTGGCCCAGGGGTCCATGCAGAAGAGGATCGTCGGCTCCACCATCCGCACGGCGTCGTACACCCTGCGGCGCAGGTCGGGCTGCTGGGCCAGGGTGCCGTCCCCAAAGCCCAGCCAGTGCACTTGGCTTATGCCGATGATCTTCGCCGCGGCCTCGAGCTCGTCGTGGCGGATGCGCGCCAGCTCGCCCTCGGCGTAGCCGGCGTGGGGGCTGCCCGCGTCGCCGTCGGTGGCCACGACCAGGTGCACCTCGTGTCCCTGGTCGCTCAGCCGGGCGGCCGTGCCGGAGCAGCCGGTCTCGTCGTCCGGGTGGGCCGTGAAGATCGCCACCCGGCTTCCCTTCGGAAGCGTCAACCCCTCACCTCCAGAGCTTGCGGGTCGGGTCCGTGCGGACGCCGTCCCCCTTACGGCCGGCGACCGCGCCGGCCCAAGCACCCCCTTCCTGGCCCGGACCCGAGCGGTTTGCCGCTAGCGGCCCAGCCCGGCCACAAACCGCACGAGCCGATAGGCATCGGAGAAGTTGCTCGCGATGCCGAAGGAGGCGCGCAGCGCGCCGTCCAGGTGCCCCAGGGCCGAAAGCGGCGTGTCCATCGGCGCGGTGCCGCAGCCGACAACGCTATCGGGCGCGTAGTCCAGGGCCACCTCGCAGCCGCCCGGGTTGCAGTGGCAGCCGCTTCGCACCGAGATGCCGACCGCGGCGGCCGCTTCCTGCACCGCCGTCGCGTCGAGCCGCGCGCCGTCGGGCGAAAGCGCGTTGAACAGCACGTTCGCGCCACGGCCCTCCACCCCGAGCGGTCCGTACACCTCCGCACAGGGAGTGCCGTCGGGGTGCCCAAGGGCACCCAGCGCCTCGATCAGCCAGCCGGTCAGGGCGAGCGTGCGCTGGCCGATCGCCTCGAGTCCCGCCGCGCTGAGGAAGTCCAGGCCGATCTCCACGGCGGGAATGGCCAGGAAGTTGGGCGTGCCGTCCTCGAAGCCTTCGGGTGGCTCCAGCAGGCGATGGCCGGTGCCACTGCCGACGAAGCCCTGGACGGACGAGAACACGGTCGTGCCGCCCGCGTACCAGGGGCGGGTGAGGAGCGCCGCGGCGTCGCGCCGCGCAAGGAGCGCGCCCACGCCGGTCGGGTAGCCGAACATCTTGTAGAACGAGACCACAGCGAACTCCGGGCGGACGCGCCCAAGGTCGAGGCGCGCCGTGGGGACGAAGGCGGCGGCGTCGAGGAGCACCTGCCAGCCCTGGGAGTGCGCGCGCTCGATCCAGTCGAGCGGGTGGCGCACGCCCGTGAAGTTCGACTGGGCCGGAAAGGCGAACAGGCGGGGTCCTCGGCCCTCCCGGGCGAGGGCCGCCCCGAGCCGCTCCGGGTCCACCCTGAGGTCGGGACGGGTGAGCGGCACGTAGGTCACCTCGGCGCCGTGCGCCACCGCATACTCGCGCATGCCGTTCACGGAGTTGTGGTTGTCGTAGGTGAGGAGGAGCTCGCCCCCGTGCCCGAACGGGAACGACTCGGCCACGAGCTTGATGCCGGCCGTGGCATTCTGCGTGAAGATCACCGCGTAGTCGTCGGCCGACGCGCCGAAGTGCTCGAGCACGCGCGAGCGCGCCGACTCGACCAGGGACGTGCTCAGGCGCGAGGCCGGATTGGTGGAGTGGGGGTTACCGAGCACGCAGCGCCGCAGGAGGCGCAGGTGCTCGTGGACCTGTCGGTCGGCGTAGAGGGAGGCACCCGTGTAGTCCAGATAGGCCTGCCCCTGGGCATCGAGGCGGGCGAACTCGGTGCGCCGCATCTCATCAAGAGCGGCGGTGCGTGCGTAGGCGGGAAAGGCGGCCTCGAAGCGCGCGCGGCACTCCGCCTCGTCCCCCTCCAGCCCGAGTGCGGCCGCGCTCGCGGCCAGATCGTCGGCCATGGCTCGTCCCCTTCTTCCCCCGTGCGCCTTGCCCGGTCATTGCCGCACTCGCCAGAGAAAGCGCTTTCTACGCCGTTCATGCCGGTTCCTTCGTTTCAGGTCCTCGCGATGCCGTGGCCTGCGGCCGAGAGCCCGCACGCCGCCACGTGACCAGGGCCGCGACCTGCGGAAAGCGGAGGGCGTCGAGAGCGGCCATGGCGGCGGTGTCCCAGTCGTCGACCTCCATCCGGAGGCGCTCTGCCCCGAGTGTACGCGCATGGACCAGCTGCGCTGCGCTCAGGCCGACGACGATCGCGCGCGCGTCGGCCCGTCGGCGCTCTGCCACGCCGCGCCAGCCCAGCTCCAAACCGCTCGAGCCGGAATCCCGGTGGGCCAGGGCCAGTGCGGCGGGCCCCAGCGCGTCGAGAAGGACGAGGCTGGCGCGACGGTCCACATCGTCGGCAAAGACCGCGCGCTCCCAGAACGCGGCCGGAAGGGCGGCGACGGGGTCCGGCCGATGGGCCCGCGCGTATACGGCGTGCGCCAGCAGGGCGAGGGCGCGCCGTGAGGACGCGTCCGGCGCCACGTCGCCCAGGGCGGCGACCCGATCCTCCGATCGGCGGACCGGGACAGCCCGGACGTCGAGCGCGTCGCGCCGCGGATCGATCTGGGGCGTGAGCGTGCGCCGCACCGGCCGGAAGCCGGCCCCGCCGAGAAGCCGCTGCGCCGCCGCTCCCGTCGGCCAGGCCCAGGTCTGCAGGCCGACACGCGGCGCCAGATCCTCCTCCAGCGCGGTGAGGAGAGCACGACCCAACCCCCGGCCGCGCGCCGGCGGCACGACCGCGATCGCCAGCCGCAGGAAAGCGGGATGAACCATGTTCGGCCGGACGCACGCGACGCCGACGGGGCGTCCGCTTCTGTCTTCGGCGACCATCCCTGGACTGCCCGGGTCCCAGACGTCGACGGGCGGTTCTGGTCCGCCGTCGTCCCGAAGCGTGTCAAGGATCGCCTGAACCGCGGCCATGTCCCGGGCGCCGAGCCGCCTTACGCGCGCTCCCACTGCGGCACCCGCTCCGTCAGAAGAGCTGGAGTCCGCCGTCCACGCTCAGGACCTGGCCGGACACGTAGCGGGAGGCGTCGGACAGGAAGACCACCGTCATGTCCGCGATCTCTGCCGCCTGGCCCAGGCGCCTGAGGGGTATGCGCTCGACCAGCGCACGCTGGCCGGCCTCCCCCATGGCATCCCACTGCCGCTCGGTGGTCGGGTTGGAGCGCACGAAGCCGGGGCAGACGCAGTTCACCCGCACCCCGTAGGGGCCTAGCTCCTGGGCCATCTGCCGCGTCAGGCCGATCTGCCCCGCCTTGGCGCTCGTGTACGCCTGAATGCCGGTGAGGCTGGCGCTGCGCCCGGCGCCGGAGGAGATGTTGACGATCGCCCCGCGCCGCCGCTCCTTCATCGTCGCCGCCACCGCGCGGATGCCGTTGAAGGCCCCCGTCAGGTTGATCGACAGGACCCGCTGCCAGTCCTCGTCGGACACCTTGTCGACGTCCTGGTGCACCTGCCCGGCCACGCCGCCCGCGCAGTTGACGAGACCGTCGACGCAGCCCTCGCGCCCGAGCACGTCCGCCACCCACGCGGCCCAGTCGGCCCCCCGTGTCACGTCGAGCACACGCCCGCGGCCCGCGCCGAAGCGCGCCTCAGCCTCCCGCGCTCCCTCGGGCAGGATGTCCGCCCCGTACGCCCGGCCGCCGGCGGCCTCCACCGCCTCCGCGATCGCCCGACCGATGCCGTGCGCCACGCCCGTGACCAGCACCACGCGATCCTTCAGATCCATGTCCCTCGAGTCCTCCCCGCTGCCCGCGCCTGACTCCAACCGGTGTCCCGGCCACGGAAGGATCGTACTCCACGGCCGGCGAAGGCGGACAGCCGACCGCCCGCCAGAGGCACGCGCGGACGGGTCGCGGGGAGGCGAAGTCCGTGATAACGACAAGCAGCGTCGATCCTGCCCAGGTGGCGGTGGCCGGCACCCATGTCCACCCTGGAGCGGCCACCCAGGTCCGCCTGCCGGTGCCCGGCCTCGACGAGGCGCACCACCCGTACGTCACGCTGGTGGGCGCCGTGGCGCCGGGCCCCGTGGTGAGCGTCGTGTCGGGCGTTCACGGCGCAGAGATCTCTTCGATCGAGGCGGCGCGGCGCCTCGCCCTGTCCCTGCCGGGCCGGCTGCGCCGGGGCGCCGTCCTGGTCTCTGCGCCGGTCAACCTGGCCTCGTTCTTCGCCCGCAGCCTATACGTGAACCCGCTCGACGGCAAGAACCTCAACCGTGTGTTCCCCGGGGCGCCCGACGGCACCGCCTCGGAGCGCCTCGCCCACGCCCTCGTGGAGGCGCTGGTGCGGCCGGCGGACGTGGTGTTCGACCTGCACGGCGGCGACATCGTCGAGGCCCTCGACCCGTTCATGCTGGCCGAACAGCTGCCGGGCCGCGGCATCGACCCCCGTGCCCTGGAGCTGGCCGACCTGTTCGCCCTGGACCAGGTCATCGCCGGCCACGTGGACGGCTCGCTCGTGGCCGTGGCGACCGCCATGGGCAAGGCCTCCTTGCTGGCGGAGTGCGGCCAGCAGGGGATCCTGTCGGACCTGGCGGCGACGCGCCTCGCGGCAGGCGTGGAGAACGTCCTCGCGGCCCTCGGCATGCTCGAGGCGCCCGCCCCCGAGGAGGCGCCCGTCGCCCACCCCGTGTTCCGGCCGTCGTGGACCTGGATGAGCTCAGGGCACGAGGGCTTCTGGCTCGTCGACCCGGCCGTGTCCGTGGGGAGGGAGCTGGCGGCCGGCGCCCGCATCGGCCGCGTCCAGCCGCTCGCCGCCGGTACCCCGGCGATCGACGTTCTGAGCCCGCACGCGGGCAGGCTGATCTTCCTCGTGTCCGCCCTGTCCACGGCTCCGGGCACCCCCCTGTGCGCCGTGGCGCGGCCGGCGGCGGAGTGGCCGGCCCCGGCCTGAGCAGCCGCCCCATACCGTCGGGGGGAGGGGCCCCCAGGGCGCTCGGTACTCCCGGGGGCCCCCTGAGCGCAGGGCGCACCGGCCCCGGCACTCTCCGGCCGGACAGCGAGGGGCAGGGGGCGGGGCCCCTGCCCGGCGCTTCGGCGCGCGCTACTTGATCGTCGTCTCGTAGTAGTAGGGCTCGCCGCCGAAGTAGTCGATCACGTTCTTGATGGTCGAGTCCATCATTTGCAGGTCGGCGTTCTCGT
>JAKASY010000143.1 GCA_021817625.1 Bacillota bacterium
CTGCAGCGCCTCGTCGAGGAGGATCCGAGCCTTCACGTGTACACCGACCGGGACACAGACGAGCTCATCCTCGAGGGCCTCGGGGAGACGCACCTCGACGTGGCGATCGAGCGCCTCGCGCGCAAGTTCGGCGTCCACGCCACCCTGCGCCTGCCCCAGGTGCCCTACCGCGAGACGGTCCGCGCGCACGCGCGCGCCGAGGGCAAGCACAAGAAGCAGTCCGGCGGCCACGGCCAGTACGGCCACGTGTTCCTCGAGATCGAGCCCCTGGCCGAGGGCGACTTCGAGTTCAAGGACAAGATCTTCGGCGGCGTCGTCCCCCAGCAGTACCGGCCGGCCGTCGAGAAGGGCGTGCGCGAGTCGATGACGCGCGGCGTGCTCGCCGGCTACCCGATGACGGGCGTCAAGGTCACGCTCGTGGACGGCAGCTACCACTCGGTCGACTCGTCGGAGATGGCCTTCAAGATCGCCGCCGGCATGGCCTTCGAGAAGGGCTGCAAGGAGAGCCGGCCCGCTCTCCTCGAGCCGGTCCTCGAGGTCGAGGTGGAGTGCCCGGAGGCCTACGCGGGCGCCGTCATGGAGGATCTCCAGAAGAAGCGGGCGCGCATCCTGGGCCTGAACCCGGGCGACGGCCTGCAGCGCGTCAAGGCGCACGTGCCCCAGGGTGAGATGCTGCGCTACCCGTCTGAGCTGCGCGCCCTGACCGGCGGCTGGGGGCGGTTCACGGCCCGCGCCGACCACTACGCGGAGGCGCCGGGCGCGGTGGCCGAGCGCATCGTCGCGGCCCGGCAGGCCGCCGCGCACGCGGCCAGCCGCTAGACGGGCCGTCTCGGACGCTTGATGGGGGCCGCGCCGCATGTCGCGTGCAACGCCGCCCCCGACGGTGTCGTCAGCTTGGCCTCGATCGATGGGAGGGAAGGCGCGACATGCAGCGGCGTGCGCTCGGCGCGACGGGCATGACCGTGAGCGCCATCGGCCTGGGGGCCTGGCAGCTCAGACGCTCCGAGGCCTGGCCGGAGGGGCCCGAGCCCGCCGAGGCGGAGCGCCTCGTGGCGGCCGCGCTGGACGCGGGCGTGAGCCTGTTCGACACGGCGCCCGGCTACGCCGGCGGGGAGAGCGAGCGCACGCTCGGCCGCGCCCTCGGCAGCGCCCACGGCGCCGCGGCGGTCGTGTGCACGAAGTTCGGCCACCGCCCCGACGGCACGACCGACTGGGACGTGCGCTCGCTTCCGGCCATGGTGGCCGAGAGCGCCCGCCGCCTCCGGCGCGAGCGCGTCGACGTCGTCCTCCTGCACAATCCGCCGCCGGACATCCTCGCGGGCCGCCAGGGCCACTACGAGGCGCTGGCCCGCATGCGCCAGACGGGTCTCGTGGGCGCGTACGGCGCCTCGGTCGACACGGCGGCGGAGGTGGACGCCGCGCTCGCCTCGATGGGCGCGCAGGTCCTGGAGGTACGCCTGTCGGCCCTCTACCAGGAGCCGTGGGAGGCGGTCGCGCGCGCCCACGAGCGCGGTGTCGGCGTGCTCGTCAAGGTGCCGCTCGAGTCGGGCTGGCTCGGCGGCCGCTACGGCCCCGACACCGTGTTCTCCGGGGTGCGCGCGCGCTGGTCGCGGGAGGACATACGCGAGCGCGCCGCCCTCGTGGCGGAGTTCGGCGCTCTACTACCCGCCGGCATGGCCACGGCGACGGGCGCGATCGCCTTCCTCCACAGCCATCCCGGCGTGTCGAGCGTGCTCGCGGGCATGCGCACCCCGGACCATCTGCGCGAGGCCACGCGCGCCGCGGACGAGCGCCTGCCCGACGCGGTCGCCCGGGCGGTGCGCGCGTGGTACGGGCGGCGCCTCGGGCACAGGGCGCTCGCCTGGTAGGGCCGGAGGGGCGCGGCGCTCAGCGCGATATCGTGGGCGCCGCAAGCTCGTAGTCGTGCTCGTCGCGCCAGAGCGCCCCCTCGGCCACGCGGGCGGGCCGAAACGGCGTGAGGTCGGCCGTGCGGCTCGCCCCCTCGGTGACGAGCTCGGCCAGGGAGCGGCCGATCGCCGGCGCCGTCTTGAAGGACGTGCCGCTGTCGCCGGCCACGCAGTAGAGCCCCTCGTAGCCCGGCAGGGCGCCGATGAGCGGGCGCGCGTCCGGGCTCATGGTGATCACGCCCGCCCAGCTGCCTCGCGTCGTGCTCTGGCGCATGCCGGGAAAGCGCTTGACCATCTGGCGGTGGCAGAAGGCGATATACTCCGGGCCGACGCCCTCGGGCGCCGCGTCCGGGTCCACGTCGCGCTCGGTGCCGACCTCGGCGCCGACCAGCGTGCGCGTGCCGTCCGGGCGAAACCACGAGCTGTAGACGTGATCGATCACCGTCGTCGCGAGGGGCGGCTGGCCGTAAGCCGGGCGGAACAGGACGACGCGCGCGTGTACCGGCCGAAGGCCAAGGCGGATGCCGAGGGGCTCGAGCAGGCTGTCCGCCCAGGCGCCCGCGGCCACCACAACCACCGGCGCCGCGATCTCGCCGTGGCTCGTGGCCACGCCGCTCACGCGCCCAGCGTCGACGCGTACGGCTGTCCCCGTTGTCCCGAGCCGCAGCTCCACCCCCAGGCGCCTTGCGGCATCGGCCAGCGCGTAGGCGGTGAGGTTCGGGTCGGCGTAGCCCGACGCCGGCTCGTAGGCGATGGCGTCGGTGTCGCCGCAATAGAGGCCCGGCGCGACCTCGCGCGCCTCCTCGGGCGAGACGAGCGACGTCTCCACCCCGACGCGCCGGTGCATCGCCACGTTCGCCTCGAGGTGGGCGCGCAGCCGACCGGGCACGAGGACGACGAGGCCGACCGGCCGAAAGCCGCAGTCGCCGCCGATGACGTCCGCCCAGTGGGCGAACACCTTGAGGCTCTCGTGGGCGAGGCGCGTCTCCGGCTCGTTCGTGTAGTGGGTGCGCACGAGCGCGCCCGACTTGCCGGTGGCGCCGGCGGCCAGATGGCGCCTCTCGACTAGCACCACCCGCGACATGCCCATAAGGGCCAGGTGGTAGGCGACGCTCAGGCCGTTCACCCCGCCGCCGATGACCACCGCGTCCGCCCGCTCCACCCGACCGCCTCCCCACCGCTCCGGGCTGCCCGTCTCCGGCCCGGGCCACCCCTTGGCGTTCGCTGCGCCCGGGCGGCGCGCCTGCCGCCCTCGGCGGCACGAGCCGCCGGCGGGAGGGCGGGACCAGCACCCTGGCGAACCGCGTCTCGGCGGCGTCCGACATCGGCCGCCGAACCGGCGCCACAGGTGGGAACCGCGTGCAGACTGGCTCGACCGCCGAGAGCGACGCCATGGCCGCAGCCTGGCTGGCCCAGAGCCCGCTTCGCCCCGACATCGTCTTCCTCAACCCCGGCACGCTCGGCGGCACCCTGCGCGCCGCGTCGCGCCGGGCCGACTCCCTGCGCCGGCGCTGGCTGCGTGAGGGCGCGGGAGCCGCCCTCGACGTGGCCGGCGCCGACGGCTACCAGCGCATGCGGCGCGCCGCCGACCGGGCCCGGCGCCGCCTCGCCGCCTGGCTCGGCGTCGCGCCCGAGCGCGTCGCGCTCACCGGCAACGCCACGGACGGCCTGCACCAGGCCCTCCTGAGCGTCGACTGGCGCCCCGGCGACCACGTGCTCGCCTCGGACGAGGAGCACGAGGCCCTGGACAACGCCCTCGTCCGCCTGGCCGAGGGAAGGGGCGTGATCGTCGACCGTGTGCCCTTCCCCCACGCCGACGATGACCCGGCCATCGCCGCTGCCGTGGCCTCCCGCCTCACGCGCTGGACGCGCATGGTGGCGCTTTCCCACGTCAGCTGCCGCAGCGGCGTGACGCTGGACGTCGGCTCGCTCGCCGCCGCGGTATCGGGCAGCCAAGCGTGGCTCCTCGTGGACGGCGCGCACGCCGCCGGCACGCGCCTGCCGGTCGTGCACGAGGGTGTGGACTTCTACGCCTTTCCCGGCCACAAGTGGCTGTTCGGGCCGGTGGGGACGGGAGCGCTCGTGGTGAGCCGCCGGGCGCTCGAAGGCACGGCGCCTGCGCTCATGGGCGCGCCGTCGCTCGACCGGCGGGGGCGCGAGCTCACCGGCCTCGAAGGCGCCTGGCGCTACGAGGCGGGCACCCGCGACTGGGCGGCGGTCGCCGGCCTGGAGGCGGCCGTGGCGTTCCGCCAGCGCTTTTCGGAGCAAGCCATCCTCGACCACTACCGCGGCCTGAGCGAGGCGTTCGTCGCGGCCCTGGGCGGACGCTGGCCGGTCACGGGGCGTGGGCCCGTGCTGTCGATCGCCATGCCCGAGGCGGAGGCCTGGGCCATCGGCCGCGCCATGTGGCAGGGGCACCGCACGATCGTCAAGCCCAACCCGCTGGGCATCCGGGTCACGCTCGGTCCGTGGCTGACACGCGCCGACGCGCACCTTGCCGGCGAAAGCCTGGCGAGCGCCACTTCGGGCATGGCTCTACACGGGGCCGGCGCCGGCCGGTAGGGCCGCGCCAGTGAAGGAGACCGCCTCGTCGCGGGCCAGGTAGCGGACTGCGCGCGTGACGTCCTCAGAGCACGCGATCCGGCCGAGCGGCGCATGCGTGACGTGCTCCTCGAACGCAGCGTGTGCTGTCATGCGCCGTAACGCCGCCTGCCGCCCGAGCTCCCGCTCCTGCATGGAGATCGGGACATGGCCTGGGCATGTCCGCCGCGTCCGTTTCCACTGGTGGCGTCGCAGTGCCCCTGGCCCGCGCCGCCGCGCCCGCGGGGTGGAGGCGCCCACGTGTGCGTCGCGACGGACACACGCCACGGCGGCGAAGTGGCCGTCGGGCGGCCTAAAGCAGAGCGGCATGGGGCTGCGTCCTGGGCGCCGTTGGCCCTCCGTTTTCCCTGCCGGTGACGGGCGTCGTCATCCGACGGTGTTGCGGCAGCGCCACCCCCCACCGCATCTCGCCTGCCCTGCTCCTCCGGACAGCCGTCGCCTACCAGGTCGAGGTCGCCCTATGGCAAGGTCTCTGGCAGTCGCCGGCCGACCATGGGCAGAGAGCGACCTGTGCGCCACGATGATGATCCTCTTCGTGGTCGGCATCCTGCCGAGCTGGACGCTACTCGGCGTGTGAATGGGCGCGCGCTCGGTCCGGCGCCGGCCACGTAACTGGGCGCCAGCTTCCGCACCGCCGGAGTCCGCACGCCAAGCAGGGTCGCAAGCCAAGTGACCGGGTCAAACGGAGCGGGTCTGCTCGGCATCGGCCGCGGGCAGGACTGGCACGTCCGGCCGTTCCCACCATCCGCGCAGGCTCTCGAGCGCCAGGGCAAGCACAACGCCCACGATGAGGCCGTTGCCGGCAAGGATGCGCACCATCGTTGGCGACCCGGCCCAGGTGGACGGGGGCAGGGTCATGAGCGCCGCTCCGGCGACTAGCGGCAGGCCGACGCGATAGACGTTCTGTGCCGTGATCCGTGCCTGGGTGAGGGACGAGAGGCCGATCCCCGCCATCTGCACATAGGCGACGAGGAGGACACTGTCCCCCACACTGGCAGGAAGAGCCGCAACCACCCGTACGACCGGCGTCAGGAGGCCGGCGGCGATCACCGCCCCCGCGGCGGCAACGAAGGCCGTGCGGCCAGGCGCCCGCGTGACGCGGACGATGCTGGCGGAGGTCGAAATCGAGATCATGCCAATCGCCCCCACCACGCCCGCCAGAACATCTCCGAGGCCGGTCACCATGGCGGCCGAATCGAAGGTACGGTTCGTAACGCCGCCCGCGTCTCCCACCTCTCCCAGCGCGACGTGCATCGCTTGGACGCTGGCCACGGTGTTGGCAATGTTGACCAACGCCGTGATGAGGCACAGAAGCACGAGGCTCGGGGCGAGCACGATTCCAGCCGGCGGCACGAGCGGGAACGGTGCACGCACCTCCCCGACCCCGGGCGCCCATCCGAGCAGTGCGTAGGCAACCCAGCCTGCGGCGATGCCGGCGAGCACGCCGAAGGGCCGCAGGCGGATGGGCCCGCGCACGACCAGCCACAGCACGAACGCGATCAAGGCCATGTCCACCCCGAGCGCCGCGCCCGAG
>JAKASY010000144.1 GCA_021817625.1 Bacillota bacterium
GGGCGCGACCAGGCTGCCGCCGCCCGCCCCGGCCGACGGCAGGGGCGCGGCGGGCGCCGCCGGCGGCATGGGCGGCTCGCCGGCGTCGCCGGCCTCGTCGGGGGCCCAAGGCAGGGGCATGGTGGGCCCAGCGTCCGCGGCGGCCGGCGGTCCCAGGCTCTCGCTGGGCGCGGCGGCGGAAGAGCCTGTCCAGGACGTCGGCAGGGCGGCGTCCGCGGCCACCGTGGGCGCGGGCGACGGCGTCGGCGCGCCCATCCAGTCGACGCCCTGGTCCTGGGCTTCGGCCCGCATCCACAGCGGCAGGGCCGTCTCGCTGCCCGCGGTCGGCGCCGGCACCGCCCAGGCCAGATCGACGGACGCGGAGGCGGACGCCTCGGCCGCCGGCCACTCCCCCTCGGAGACCGAGCCGGCCGCCGCGGCCGATGCCGGCACGTCCTCGGCCGACGGCGAGGCCGGCGACGCCCAGATCGGCGTCGGCGCGCTGGCGGCAGGGCCGGCGTCCTCGGTGGCCAGGGCCAGCCACGGGGAGGGCAGCGCCTCGCCCACGCCTTCGTCGGCCGCCGTGGCGGACGGCGGCGCGAGCGCCTCCTCCGCGTCGGTCGGCCCGCCTGGCGCGGGCGCCGCGCCATCGAGGACGCTCAGGGCCGCCCCGGCCGTGTCCGCTTCGGTCGCGTCGGCGACGGCGTCCTCCGTCGCAGGCGCGGAATCGGGCGCCGCATCGGCGCGCGCTCCCACGGCTGGCCCTTCCTCCGCCGCGTCGCCTCGCTCCGGCAGCCGCCGCGTCTCGAACACGCGCAGCGGGGCGCGCTCGGCGTCGGGCAGGGCGTCGAGCGCGAGCAGGCGGTAGGAGGTGCGGACGACCACGGTGCCCGAGCGCACCGCCAGGACGTCGGCGGCGGGCACGAAGCGCTGGTCGTCCCCCGACGCGAGCTCGTAGCCCACGACGCGCCGGCTCGGGTCGCGCACGACCAGGCCCGCCAGGCTGCCGACGCTCGCCCCGGCGCGGCTTTGCACGGCGATGTCGAAGGCGTCGAAGGGGATGCGGGCCAGAGAGGTCTGTGGGTCCACGCGGAAGGCGGGCACGACGACATCCGCCTGGCCGACGAGCACGGCCGCGAGATGGGCCAGGTCCTCGGCGCCTTCGGCTCCCTCCGCACTCCCGGCGTCCGCCTCGACGACCTCGCGCGCCGCGGCCTCCAGCCGGTCCAGGGCCACGGACAGCGCACGCTCGAGGTCCATGCGGCGCTGGGCCGCGGCCATGAGCAGCCTGTGCGCCTCCTGCACGCGGCTCGCGTGGGCCTGCCGGAGCGCCTCGAGCTCCTCCGCCTGCTCGGCGGTGGTCGCGTTCTCGGCCCGCTCCGCGTTGAGGCTCGCCTTCTCCACCTGCTGGGACAGCAGCATGGTCGTGGCCCGCACGCTCTCGAGCATGGGCAGGGTCACGTCACGGCGGCTGGTGAGCGTGGCAAGGTGCTGCTCGCGCGCCTTGAGCTCCGCGAGCCATTGGCCGTACGCTATGCGATCCTCCGCCACCAGCTGGTCCATCTCTGCCTGGACGCCGCGCGCGCTGTATCCGAACAGCACCCGCTTCAGGCCGGCGAAGGTCGGCGGCTCGGGCGGCCGCAGCTCCTCGTCCGCATCGCTCACGTCCCGACGGGCTCGCTGCCCGCGAGCCAAAGGGCGCCCGAGCCTCGCGCCGGCGCCTCGATGCGGGCGCTGGGCACGAGGGTCGGCGCCGGCAGGTCGCCCTCGGCGGCGCCCGGGCCAGCTGCTCCGCCGGACGCGTGGGCGGCCGCAGCCGGCTCAACGCCCGCTGCCTGCTCTTCGACCGCGTCGGCGCCGGTGTCCGGCGCGGCCGTCGGCGGCGTTTCGGCGATCGTGGGCTGGGACAGGCTATTTAGCGCCGCCTGCGCCTTGGCCACGGTCGCCACGACGTCGCGGCCCAGGCTCTCGGCCAGGCTGCGGCGCTCCGCGACCTGCTGCTCGAGGGCGGCGAGCGCCGCCCACTCGTGCGCCTCCGCCGCCTCGAAGCGCGCCCGCGCCTCGTTCACGCGCTTGCGATAGCGCTCGTTGGACGCCGTGAGCTCGCCCAGGAGCGCACGCATGCGCTCCACCTCCTGGGCGACAGTGCCCTCCTCGTCGGAGACCGACTGGAGGATGGCGGCGATCTCGCGCTCGACCGCCTCGAGACGCCGCGCCCGGGCCTCGCGCGCCTCCTCGACCCGCTCGCGATGGCGGTCGACGAGGACGCGCAGATCCCGGCGGCGGTATCCACGGAGCGTCCTGCGCACTACTCCCACCCCACGTCGCGCATTGTGTCGCGAATTGCGCGCGCCCGCTGGCAAGTGGCGCGTCTTTCGTGCCGATACCGGGGATTTCCTGCCGCCGTTCAGGCCGCCGGTCGACTCCGACCGCGGCGGACCCGTTGCGCCAGCCAGGCGGCGACCAGGTGGGCGTCGGCGCGGCGCACGTCGCCGAGCCGGCGCTCCTGGGCGGCGATCATCGCCAGGATGGCGCTCGCGCTCGGCCCGGATGCCGTCCGCAGCGCCCGATGCAGCTGGTCGAGCGCCGCCAGCGGGTGGCCGGTGCGGTCGAGGGCCATGGCCCGCTCCAGCGCCAGGAGCTCCGTGCGGCGGGCCGGCGCGACCCGCGGCCGCCGGCGCATGAGCGTGCGGTAGGCGCGCCGGTACTGGCCGATCGAGCGAGCGCGGTGGAACAGGGTGAGCGCCCGCTCCCGCGCCTCCTCGCCCAGGCGGGCGCGCAGCCCGCTGTCGCCCGCCAGCGTGACGATCGCCTCGGCCAGGGCGTCGGGCGACCGCGCGGGCACGAGCAGCCCGGCCGAGCCGACCGCCTCGGCCGAGCCGCCGACCTCGGTGGCGACGACCGCGGCGCCGCTCATCATCGCCTCGATCAGGGCGAACGGGAAGGCCTCGGACACCGACGACTGGACGACGATGTCTGCCTCCCGGTAGACGCGCGCCACGTCGCGCGTGTGGCCGGCGAACTCGACCACCTCGTCCAGCCCCAGCGCCGTCCGAAGGGCGAGCAGGCGGGCGTGGTAGTCGGGCACGGTCACGCTGCCGAACACGCGCAGCCGCATGGGTGCGCTCTGGCGAGCGATGGCGACGGCCCGGAGGAGCGTCTCGAGGTCCTTGTTGGGGTCGCTGCGAGCGACGCTCACCACCTCGACGGGGCGCCCGGGCTCGGGGGGCGCGCCTCCCGGCGCTGGCGCGAACACGTCGGGGCTGATGCCGTTGTAGATGACCTCGATGCGCTCGGACGGCGCGCCGAGGCAGCGCTCCCAGCGCGTGTTAAAGGCGCACACCGGCGCGATGCGGTCGGCGTGATGGTAGTTGAGGCGCACGACCGCCCGAACCACGCCCACCAGGAAGCGCTTGCCGAAGGGGTCCATGTCCGAGCGGCCGACGGCCAGGTACTGCTCGCGCAGGTAGATGCCGTGCTCGGTCAGGAGGTACGGGATGCCGTACTGGAGCTTGGCGACCACGCCCACCAGACCGCAGAAGGCCGCCGCCGACGAGTGGACCAGCTCGATGTCGGGCGCGATCGGCACGTCCAGCACCATGAGGAAGTGGTAGAGCCACCCCAGGCCCTGCACCACGTCGAACACGGAGGGCTCCGGCAGCCGCCCGTGGCCCACCGCCTCGAGCAGCCACGCCTTGAACGTGGAGAACGTCGCCTCGCTGCGCCAGGTGAGGAGGTAGTCGTAGGTCTGGAAGTAGCGGTGCATGGCCGTCACGGCCTCACCCATGGCGGACACGTCGGGCTCGTCCGCGAGGACGCCCGCGAGGAAGGCCCCGAACGCCGGCACGAACAGCCGCTCCACCGCCTGGGCGGTGGTGCGCTGCTTGCGCAGGAGCAGGGTCGAGAAGGACATGTCGCGGCGGTTCTCCGCCGGGTCGCGGATGCCCCAGAGGGGGAAGGCCTGCACATCCTGAACGTTTGTGGGGAAGGCGAACACCGACTGGACGTAAGGGCTCGTGGCGACGGCCAGCACTCGGTAGTCGACCTCGGAGAGCTCCCGCACGAGCGTGTCGCACCACACGCTCACGCCCCCCTGCGAGTAGGGGTAGGTGCCCTCCGTCGCCAGCAGCACGCGCGCCAAGCGGCCAGCTCCTCGCCCCACGCCGGCCTACCAGGCGCAGGGAAGCCCATGTCAAGCGAAGAACATTCTAGGTTATGCCACTCCTGGTTGACAACAGGCAAGTTTTCCGCGATCTGGCACGACAGATATCGACTCCGCCCGTCGATCGCGGTCGGCCTTGGCGACCGAGGGCGGCCCCGTGAGCGCGCCGGCCGGCGGCGGGCGCGGCGACGTCGAGCGCCTGGCGCACCAGGTGCTCGAGGCCAACGCCGACGTCCAGGACGTGCTCGACGTGGCCGCGCTGATCGAGTCGTTCGGCTACAGCGACCGGCGCATCCTCGCCGAGTTCGGCTACGCCAGCGTGTTCGACCTCGCGGAGGACGTGCACCGGCGGGTGGTCGGCCTCGTCGTGCACCGGCCCCTCCCCACCGCGCACGCCCCTCCCTGGCAGGAGACCGCGCGCACGATGCTTGGCCAGTTCCTCCACGGCCTCACGTTCGCCGTGCCGATGACCGTCTCGATCGCCGCCATGGTGCTCCTCAAGATCTCCTTCGCCGCCTATCAGAACTTCGACCTCGAGCAGGCCACGGCGCTCGCCCTCGCCACCTTCTTCAGCTTCCTCACCACCGGCGGCTTCACCCAGGCCATGGCCTACGCCTACTACGTGCTCATCGGCGCCCAGGAGTACGACGCCGTCACGCCCACCCTGTGGCTCATGATGCGCTGGGGCCTGGGCCTCACCCTGCTCTTCTGCCTCGCCCTGCTCATCGTCGACACGGCCTTCCCGCTCTTGCCCGTCTCGGTGCTCGTCTTCGCCCTCATCTACACCATCCCCCTGAGCGCCATGTGGCTCAGCTACACGGGCATGTACGTGCTCAGGCGGGAGTACCTCCTGACCGTCGCCACGGCCGTCGCCATCGCCGTCGCCTACCTCTTGTGGCAGAGGGCCCACGTCGCGGTCACCCTGGCCCAGATCGCGGCCATGCTCATCGGCTCGGTCCTCACGGTCTCCACGGCCGCCTACCTCTTCGGGCGCCAGGCGCGCGCTCACGAGACGAGCGCCATCGGCCGCATCGTGCGCAGCCGGGCCTCGCACCTCGCCTACGGCAGCGCCCCCTACTTCGCCTACGGCATCCTCTACTTCACGTTCGTGTTCGCCGACCGCCTCATCTCCTTCACCACGAACACGAGCTTCCTGCCCCTCGGCGTCTGGTTCCGCGGCCCCTACGAGCTCGCCATGGACTGGGCGCTTCTGGCCCTCATCCTGCCGCTCGGCGCGACAGAGCCGTTCGTCACCCTGATCCTCGCCTGGCTCGCCCGCGCCGAGCAGGTGATCAGCGAGACCCGCCTCTCGCTCCTGGTGGCCCGCCTGCGCCGGCTCTATCTCATGTGCGTCGGTGCCCTGGCGCTCGTGGGCGCTGCGGGCTACCTCCTCACCCACGTGCTCCTCGACGTCGCCCGGACCGCGCCGCTCCTGCACGGCAAGGTGCCGATCCAGGGCGGCGAGCCGCTGGTGTTCACGGTCGCGAGCCTTTCCTACAGCCTGCTCATCGTCGGCCTGTTCAACGTCCTCCTCCTCTTCACGCTGGCACGGCCGACGAGCGCCCTGCGCTCGTTCATCCTGGCCGTGGTCGTCGACCTGGGCGTGGGACTCGTCGCCACCCGCCTGGGCAACAGCGACACGTACGCGGTCCTCGGCCTCGCCGCGGGCGTGCTCTACCTCCTCATCGCCACCACCATGGAGATCCTTCGCGTCGTGCGCACCATCGACTTCACCCTCTTCCAGCTGACATGAGGGCTCGTTCGCCGGGGCGGAAGGCATGAGCGCCGTCGCCGGCCTGGGCCAGCTCGTCCCGGCGCTCATCGCCGTGCTCCTGGCCCTGTACGTCTGGCCGCGAACCTTCCTTCGCCTGCGCGGCTCGAGCCTGCTCGCGG
>JAKASY010000145.1 GCA_021817625.1 Bacillota bacterium
TCACGGTGGCGCAGAGAAGGCCGTCGACCGGGACGCGTGCCTCGGGATTCTTCACCTGGTCGCAGAGGCCAGCGGTGGCGGCGTCCAGCCAACTACGCCGGTCCACGCGCCAGCGCCTCCCCGAGCTGCAGAACGCGGCTTACGCCTCGTGACCGCACCTGCCACTCGCCACGTCCCTCAGCCAGGCGACCTCGACCCGCCTCCGTCAAGGTGTAGACCCGGACACGCCGGGCGCTGGGTCCTCCCTGCCACTCGGCCGACACCAAACCCTCGCGCTCCAGCTTGTACAGCAGGGGATAGAGCGTCCCTTCCTTGAGCGCCAACGTGGCCTGTGAGGCCAGCTCAACACGGCGCGCGATCTCGTAGCCGTGTGCGGGTCCGACCTCCAGCACCTTGAGGACCAGGAGCGTTGGGATGGACGGAAGAAGGCCGTCTATGCGTCCCACCTCGTTACATAGAGTTCTATGCTAAGAGTATCGCAAGGGCACCAAACTGGCAACGTCGCCCCAACCGTCGCCATCGAATCGGCAGACCCACATGCCGTATGCTGGCAGCGAATGGTCGGCGGCGCTCTTCGCCACCCACCCGTCTTCTCGTCCTGCAGCGCCAAGACGCTCGGCCGTGCGAGGAGGGACGGGATGGGAACAAGCCGGGCCCCCGTGCCCCCAAGCAAACGGACCACTGGGTGGCGACGCGTGGCCGGCGGCCTGGTTGTCCTGGTAGTTCTCGTCGGCGCGGTACGATGGTCGAATGCGCCGGCGTCCGTTGTGGCTTCCTCCGGGCCGGCGGGCGGTGTCACCTACAGCCAACCGCTCCTCTTCCGCGCCGGGCGACGCTGGATACGCCTCGAGTCCATTACGGTGCGGCCGGGGGCAGACGTCCTCCGGGGCGTTGTACACCTGCTGGCCGGCGACCGCTTCGATTCCTTCAGTTCCATCCAGGCTTGCCCGTCCAACTTTGTGCTTGGCGCCTGCCAGTTTCGCTGCACTGAGCTGCCTATTGTTGCCACCAATCTCGGGACGTTTGCGTTTCACGTGACGTACCTGCGTGAGCCGGGAGGCGGCAGCCTGAACCCAAACGTCCTGCCGCAGTTCTCCGTGTACGGGCTATTCATCAATCGCGACGCAACGCTGACGCGCACCGTGACGCTGCCGCTGCCTGCGGGGGGCGCCCGCCTCGGCAGCGCCGGTGGCGACACCGTCTCCGTGCAGACCCTCGACGATACCGGCATGGCCATCAGACAGACGTACCCGCAGCCGCGCGAGATCAGGATCTCGTCCGGGTTCCTTGGAATCGGCGCCATGCACATCACGCCGCGACCCGCCGTCGCCAGTTCCGTGAACGCTGGGGCCGTGACCGTGGCCGGGCGCGCTCACCGCCTCCAGAATCTCGGGGGCGACGTGTACGGCCCGCACGTGGTTCCCGTCGACCTGACCTGGGCAGCGACACCGCCGAAGCTGCACGCGGGCGAGCGAGTCACGCTGTCCGTGGTTGTGAGCGAAAGCTGGACCTTCCCCACCGCCGGCCGCACATGGCCCGCGTACCCCTGGTACTGGCAGGTCGGGCGCCTGTTGCCACGGCTGGTGCCGCGCGGTCTGTCCCACGCGCGACTTGAGGCACGACAGTCGCGGTGAACCGGTTGGGCCGACGACCAGCCCATCAAGGCACGTGCTCAGCGGGACTTCGAGCGACAGCGAAGGCACAGGGGGCATGGACCGGGCTCTACGCGTCCGGCTGCTCTTGGCGATCGCATCCACCGTGTGCCTGGTCTATGTCGTCGGCATCGCCGCTTTCATGGGCGGGATGCTGTTCTTGTCCAATTGGTGGGGCGACCCCCACGTCGCGGACTTCGTGCTCAACTGGCTGTGGGTCGTCTGCCTCGCGCTGTGGTTCATCTGGGGTTTTCGGTTCGTGAAGGAAGATGAGTAGGCCGACGGGACGAGCTCGGATCTCCGGGGCGTGGACGGCCGCAGACTGGACGTACGCTGCCCGGGCTTAGGAGGGCGTATGCCCGATGGGACCGGGAGGCTGACCTGCGTCAGGCCATCGTCGAGGCGGAGCCCGGCCTGCCACGCGTCAAAGTGACCAACTCGTCGATCAGCGGGGCCGGGTCTGGCGCAGCCGCGCCAGCGTCCGGGACTTCGTTCTGGGTGGCAGACGACCGGCGAGGGGCGGTGCCGAGGTGCGCCGGCTGGGACGCCGAACCACTTATGGCGGCCCGCCGAGCTGACGGACGCAACAACGGACGCCTGGGGGTGGTGCGACGAAGGACGTGATCGTCCGTCCGGTCGACCTACCCGGCGACCGCGCCAGCCTTGAGTGTCTCGACGCGTCCTTCGAGACGGACGCGGTCTACCGGGTGGCACTGTGCGGCGAGACCTTCCGTGTCAATCTCGAGCCCGTGCCGACGATGACCAAGGTCTTCACCATCGACGACCTGGCGCGGCCGGGTTGGCAAAACGGCTGGGTCGCCATCGCGGGCGGTCGGCTCGTGGGATTCGTGGCCTCCCGCTACGAGTCCTGGAACCGCCGCGTCGTCATCTGGCATCTGTACGTCGACCGCAGCGCGCGCCGATGCGGCGTCGGCCGGGCTCTCCTCGAACAGGCGCTCGCCGAAGGCCGGGCGCAGGGCGCCCGAACGGCGTGGCTCGAGACCCAGAACGTCAACGCTCCGGCCGTGGCAGCCTACCGCGCGATGGGCTTCGAGTTGTGCGGACTGGATATTTCACTCTACCGTTCGACACCCGCGGAGGGCGAGATCGCTCTGTTCATGGCCCGTTCCCTTGGTCCGGGCTCCTAGGGCCAACCGTCGACCGCAAGCGCTTTGGTGAGCGCCTCTGGCGCGCCGGCTACGGCATGCCGACGGCGGGGCGCTCACCCACGGCCGCGTAGATGGCCCATTGCGCGATGCACACGGCGTGGTCCGCGGCGCGCTCCAAGGCGCGCGACGCGAGGAGCCACCGGCTGGCCTCGCCGTCCGCAGCGTCCGGCGCAGCCTCGAGGTGGCGGCGGACCGCCGCGCACAGGCGGTCGACACCGATGTCGCGCGCCACCACGGTCCGAGCGAGCGCCGCGTCCTCGTGCGCGAGCGCCTCCGCCGCTTGGCGCAGCATCGCCGCCGCCTCATCGGCCATCTTGACGATCTCCATCGGCGCGGCAAGGCCGGCGCGCGCCGCGCGCGCGGCGTGGCCGGCGTGTCGCCCGCACGCTCGAACTCGCTGATCGCCTTGAACACCGCCACCGTCCGCCGCATGTCGCCGGCGAGCGGTCCCGACAGGGCGAGGATCGACAGCACCTCGCCCTCGAGCGCGGCGCACTCCCGGTCGATCTGGGCGTCGCCGACCACCACGCGGCGCGCCATGAGCTCGTCACCCGCGCGCAAAGCGTCCCGGCTCAGCGCCATCGCTTGGGCGCACTCGGCTCCGATCGCCGCCGCCCGCTCGACGGCGCGGTGCACGCGCTCGCCCGCAGCCGGCCCGGCCAACTACCCCAGCCGCCCGGTGAGGTAGTCCTCGGTGCGCGGGTCGCGCGGCCGGGTGAAGATCTCCTCGGCGCTGCCGTGCTCCACGAGTTGCCCCGACAGGAAGAAGGCGATGCGGTCGGCGACGCGGCCGGCCTGGGGGAGGCTGTGGGTCACGAGCACCAGCGTGTACTCCTCCGCCAGCTGGCGTACGAGGTCCTCCACCTTGCCCGTGGAGATCGGGTCGAGCGCCGACGTGGGCTCGTCCATGAGCAGCACCTCAGGCTGCACGGCCAGCGCGCGCGCGATGCACAGGCGCTGCTGCTGGCCGCCGGAGAGGCTCGTGCCGCTGTGGTTGAGCTTGTCCTTGACCTCCTCCCAGAGGGCCGCGGCGCGCAGGCTCTCCTCGGCGATCTCCTGGAGCAGGCGGCGGTTGCGCACGCCGTGGCGGCGCGGCCCGAACGTCACGTTGTCCAGGATTGACATCGGGAAGGGGTTTGGGCGCTGGAACACCATGCCGACGCGGCGCCTGAGGGCGACGACGTCCACGCCGCTCCCGTAGATCGACTGGCCGTCGAGCGCGACGTCGCCCTCGTGGCGGCTCTGCGGCACGAGCTCCGTCATGCGGTTCATCGTCCGCAGGAGCGTCGTCTTGCCGCAGCCGGATGGTCCGATCAGCGCGGTGACCTGCTTCGACGGCACCTCGAGGTCGATGTGGCTCAGCGCCTGCAGGCGGCCGAAGTGCACCGACAGGTCGCGCACCGCCACCTTCGTCTCTGTCGGCACCGCCAGGCGCTGTGGCCGCGCCGTCGGCCGGCGCTCCACGGTTCGCACGTCCGTCGCCACGACGCTCACCTCTCCTGCACGTTCGTCCCCGCTCATGCGCCACCCTCCATCTGCCGCCGGGCCAGGACCTGACGCGCCAGGAGGTTGATCGCCAGGACCGCCGCCATGAGCAGCAGGGCGGCCACATACGCGAGGCGGTGGGCGCTCTGGAACGGCTCCTGGATGAACACCCAGACCACGTACGTGAGGTAGCCTACGGGCGAGTGCGTGAGGGCGAGCGTCGGGTTGTAGTTCGACCAGCTGGCCGTGTACAGAAGCGGCGCCGTCTCGCCCAGACCGATGCCCATCGACAGCAGGATGCCCGTAAGCACGCCAGGCAGGGCGGCCGGAAGCATCACGCTGTGCGTCGTGCGCGCCCGCGTCACGCCCAGCGCCAGGCTTCCCTCGCGCAGGTGGCTCGGCACCTTGGCCAGGCTGAGCTGGGTGGTGCGCGCGATGTACGGCATCATGATCACGGCCAGCGCGATCGCGCCGGCGAGCCAGCTGAAGCCCCAGCCGAAGTCGCCGACAAACAGCACGAAGCCGAAGTAGCCGACGACGATCGACGGCACGCCGACGAGCACGTCGCTCAGGTAGCCGAGCGTCGCGCCGACGCGCGGGTGGCTCCACTCCGCCATGTACACGCCGGTGGCCATGCCGAGCGGGGCGGCGATCACGAGGCCGAGGGCGGTAAGCGCGGCCGTGCCGAGGATCGCGTTCTGCAGGCCGCCGGCGATGCCGGCGGTGACCTCGGTCAGCACCGACGGGGCAAGGCCGCTCGCGCCCTTCACCGCGACCAGCACGATGATGTCGATGAGCGGGAAGAGCGTGAGCACGATCGCGAGGATCGCGAGCCCCGCCATCACGCCGCCCATGACGGCCCGGCGCCGGCGCGCGTTCGCCGACGCCTGGGCGACGATCGCGCCGTAGTGGCGCCGGAGCTCCTGGGCCGAGGCGGCAGCCTGCGCGCTCACGCCCTCGCCCCCTCGCGCACGATCAGGCGCGCCAAGCCGTTCACGATCAGGGCGATGGCGAACAGGGTGAGGGCGATGGCCGCCAGGGCGTGCAAGGTCATGTGCGTCGTGTCGGTGAAGGCCGAGTCGAGCTGCGACGCGATCACGGCCGCGAGCGTGTTCACCGGGCCGTAGAGGTTCGTCGGCAGCAGGTTGATCGAGCCGCCGCTCACCATGAGCACCGCCATCGTCTCGCCCAGCGCCCGCCCGAGCGCCAGGATGGCGGCGCCGAACATCGCCGGCCGCGCCGTCTTGAACACCACGCCGGCCACCGTCTCCCAGCGCGTGAGGCCGAGCGCGACCGCGCCCTCGCGCAGCTCGCGCGGCGTCTGCTGCATGGCGTCGCGGCTGGTGGCGGCGATGAGCGGCAGGATCATGATGGCGAGCACGACCGAGGCGGAGAGAAGGCCAAGGCCGGTGCCGATCGCGCCGCCCAGGAACGGAATGAACCCGAGGCGCGCGCTCAGCCACGGCGCGACGCTGCCGCCGATCGCCGGCACCACGACGGCCAGGCCCCAAAGGCCGTAGACCACGCTCGGCACGCCGGCGAGCAGCTCCACCAGGCTCGACAGGAAGGTGCGCAGCCTGGCAGGCGCCCACTCCGACAGGAAGAGCGCGGCGCCGACGCCGAGCGGCACGGCGATCAAGAGCGCCACCGCCGACGTCAGGAGCGTGCCGAGAATGTACGGCAGGATGCCGAACGTGGCGCCGGACAGGGCGGTCACGCCGTTGTG
>JAKASY010000146.1 GCA_021817625.1 Bacillota bacterium
CGCGCGCGAGCTCCGCCAGGGCGTCGCGTTCGGCCCGCAGTGGGCCGAGGACGAGGAGCGCGCCCACGCGCCCGAGGAGTACATCTCGATCGAGCGCCTGCGGCGCATGACGGCGATCTACGCGCGCGCCATCGGCGTCCTGTGCGGCGCCGCGCCTCTGCCGTAGCCGCGACGCCCGCGGCTACTCCCCGGGCTTTTGCTCCAGCATGGGCGTGAGCGACTGGTAGGCGATCCGGCCCGGGCCGCGCAAGCGCGCCATGGTGAAGCCCTGCGACGAGGCGAAGAGGCCCTGCCGCAGCGAGACGAGGTGCATCTGCATGCCGACGCCGGGATCCTGGTAGAGCCACGCGCCCGGCTCGATGTCCACCTCCTCGCCCGCCCCGAGGCTGCGCTCCACGACGTTTCCGTACGCGTGCAGGAGCACGAGGCCGGTGCCTTCGAACCTGTCCAGCCAAAAGCCGGTGCCGGAGCCAAACATGTTGAACAGCCCGCGTACGCGCTGGTAGCCGTACGACACGTTCTCCGACGCGCAAACGAAGCGGTGCTCCATGACGTCCACGGCCTCGCCCGCGAGGCTGAGCGCCACCATCTGGCCGACGCCGTCGCGGGAGAAGGAGATGCGGCCCGCGCTCCGCGCGCCGAGCAGGACCAGCGGCAGGCCGCCGAGGAGGCGCCGCGACAGGCCGCGTCCGAGCGGGTGAAGGCCGAGCTCCACCGACGGATCCTTCGCCAGGATGATGTGGTGCTCGAAGTAGACGCCCTCGCCCCCCGCGAGCTCGACCTCCGCGATCGGCACAAGCTCGCCCTGGATGCGCGCACGCGCAGGCCCTGCGCCTCAAGCTCCTGGCCCGATGGCACGAGCACGCTCTCGTCCCCCTTCGGTTGCGCACGGGCCGCCGGGCAGCGCAGCGCCCCCGTGCGCACATCTCGACCGCCGTCGTGGTTCGGTGGCGGGACAGGGCGAATCCTTCAAGTAGCCCGGGGCCGGGCACCGGCGCCACCTGACGCGCGTCGTGGGGCCGGAGCGGAGGAGTGGCGGCGTCGGCCGCGAATCGCTACACTGAGCGATCGCGGCGCCCTGGGCGCCGGCGGCGCGAGAGAGGGGATGTCCGCGTGGGCGATCTGTTCACGCCGCTGCACTTGATCATCCTTCTGGTGATCGTGCTCGTCATCTTCGGGCCCAAGCGCCTGCCGGAGCTCGGCTCGGGCCTCGGCAAGGCGATCCGCGGCTTCCGCGAGGCCACCGCGAGCGAGCCGGACAAGGCCGTGATCGACGCTACGGCCGAGAGCCCGGCACGCTCGCAGCAGGGCGGACACGGCGACTCGAACGCCGTCTGAGCGGGCTTGGACGAGCTCACCCCACTGCACCTGATCCTGATCGCCGCGATCGCGGCAGTGATCGTCGGGCCCGAGCGCGCCGGCCGCCTGGCGGGCCGCGCCGTGCGCTGGCTCGGGGCGTATCGCCGCCTGTCCGGGCGGCTCACGCCGGCGGGTCTTGCCCAGGCGGCCTACGAGGCGCTCGTCGCGCCCGAGCGGGCCCAGCCGCCCGACCCCGGGCCGCCCGGACCGCACTGACACCGCTCGCCCGCCTTGTGGCGGGCGCCTGTTTTGCCGGACGGCGCGGCCGCCGGTCCGAGCCATGACGGGAGGGATGGACTGTGGCCCACCTTTGGGTCCGCGACGTCGCCCTGATCGACGGCCTGGGCGGGCCGGCCCTGGAGCACGCCCACGTCTTGGTCGACGGCGAGCGCATCGAGTCCGTGACGACGCGTCCGCCCGAGCGTGTGGCCGAGGGCGTGCGGGTGATCGACGGCGCCGGCCTGTGGGCCCTCCCTGGCTTCATCGACGCCCACGTGCACCTCATGGCGGAGGGGCCGGACATCCTCGGCCAGATGCAGCTGCCCGCAGGCTACCTGTACCTGCGCGTGCCCGGGCGCATGCGCCGCACGCTCGACGCGGGCGTGACCACCGTGCGCGACCTGGGCGGCCTGGACGGCGGCGTGCGGCGGGCCGTGGCCGAAGGGCTTGTGGCCGGCCCACGCCTTCAGACGGCGGTCGCCGTCCTGTCCGTGACCGGCGGCCACGGCGACTTCCGTCCGCCGCCGACGGCGCCGGCGCAGACCTCGATGGGGCTCGCCGTCGGCCTCGTGGGCGACGGCCCGGAGGGCGTCCTGCGCGCGGTGCGCACCGTCATCCAGGCCGGCGCGGACGTGATCAAGGTGGCGGCCACGGGCGGCGTCCTGAGCCCGGCCGACGACCCGCGCCATAGCCAGTTCTCGCCCGAGGAGCTGTGGGCGATCGCCGCCGAGGCGAGGCGCCAGGGCCGACGCCTGGCCGCCCACGCCCAGGGCGCGGAGGGGATCAAGAACGCGGTGCGGGCCGGGTTCACCTCGATCGAGCACGGCATCTACCTCGACGACGAGGCAATCGACCTCATGCTGGCGCACGGCACGGTGCTGGTGCCGACGCTCGTGGCGCCGATGGCCGTCCTGGACGCCGCGGCCGCCGGGCTCCCCGTGCCGCCGTGGGCGGTCGAGAAGGCCAAGGGCGTGATCGAGGTGCACCGCGAGAGCGTGCGCCGGGCGCACGCGGCCGGGGTGCGCATCGCCCTTGGCACGGACTCCGGCGTCGGCGCGCACGGCCAGAACCTGCGTGAGCTCGCCCTCATGGCCGAGTGCGGCCTCACGGCCATGGAGGCGATCGTGGCCGGCACCCGCACGGCGGCGGAGCTGCTCGGGCTCGAGGGTGAGCTCGGCACGCTCGAGCCCGGCAAGCGCGCCGACGTCGTGCTCGCCCGCGTCGACCCGCTCAGGCGTCTGCGCGACCTGGGCGACCCGCACAGCATCGCCGCCGTCTTGCAGGGTGGGCGCGTGGTCAAGGACCGCCTCACGGCCGGCGCGGCGGGCTGAGGGCGACGCGGTGGCGGGCGGCTGTCTAGCGGTCGGCCGTATCCGCGCGGCGGCGGGCGACGAGGACGAAGTAGAGCGGCTGCGCCGGGCCATCCGGCCGGTAGCTCGCGGAGAGGCGCGTGGGCTCGACCGGACGCCGGCGCCAGCGCTCGCCACCCGTGACGAGCCCGAACACGCGCCGAAGCGGCGCCACAAGGCCCAGGGGCTCCGCCAGGCCGTACGCCGTGCGCAAGAGGCGAACGCCCGGCGTGAGCGGCACCTGGGCGTACCGCCCCTCGACGACGAAGCTGCCAGCGAGCATCGACTCCAGCTCGGGCAGGCTGTACTCCCGCACGTGGTACGGGTTGTGCTGGCCCGTGGCGAGGCGGTTGGGGGTGGAGAGGACGCACACGCCGCCGGGGCGGAGAAGGCGGGCGATCTCCGCCACGAGCGCAGGCCCGCTCTCCACGTGCTCGATCGTCTCGAGCGACACCACGACGTCGAAGCTGGCCGCCGGCTCCCCCGTGGCGAGCGCGTCGGCCACGCGGAAGGTGAGGCCCTTGCGGCCGTACCGGGCCCGCGCCGCGCGTACGACGTCCGCCTCGATGTCGATGCCGACGACCTCCGAGGCCCCGGCCGCGGCCAGGAGGTCCACGCCGTAGCCCTCGCCGCACGCGAGGTCGAGAACGCGCCGCCCCTGGGACAGGGCGGCGGCGAAGCGGTAGCGGCCGAAGTGGACCGGCGCCATGTCGGCCGGCGAGCGGCCAGGTACGAATCGCTCGCCGGTGGTGCGGCGGACGGCGCTCGGGCCCGAGGGGAGGTTGGCGATGGCGGCTGCCCCCGTTGGCGCCCGGCCGCGGCCGGGCGACGCGCGCTGGAGTGGTCGTCTAGGGCAGCATGAACCTCCCGCGCCGCCTCGTCCATGGGCACTGCGCCGCCGATGCGCCGGGGTTGACCGCGCGCGGCGCGATATGTAAGAACTTGGCATATGAGTTCGGTCGCTTGACGTCCGGTGGCGACGACCGTGGGGAGGGGGATTCCGCATGCCGGCATCGCCGGACCTTCCGCCGCCTGCGACGGCGCAGGCGGCGCCCCAGCCGACGCCAGACCTCGGCCTGTGCGAGGCGTACGCGGACGCCAGCCTGAGCGGCCACGACGCGTCCTGGGCCGCGGTCGTGTACGAGCGTGGCCAACTCTTGCGCATCGCCTTCGGCGCCGGCCCGGCCCGCAGCGTGGGCGAGGCGGAGAGGCGGGCGGTCGCCCTGGCCGTGGATCTCCTGAGCGAGCTCGGCCAGCGGGCCGTCATCTACTCCGACTCGCGCGAGGCGGTAAGCGCGGCTGGCGCGCTCGCCGGGCGGCCTTCCGTGGCGGCCGTGCGCTGGATCCCGCGCGACCAGAACCTGGCCGCCGACGCCCTGTCGCGCATGGGGCGGCAAGCCTGGCAGGAGGCGCGCGGGCGGCGGCGGGCGCCAGCGCCCGGCACGAGAGCCGCGCCGGCCGCCATGCCCGCCGTGCCCGCGGGCGCGGAGCGAGGGCCGGCGCCACGCAACCTGGAGCGGGCCATCGTCGCCCTGGCGCTGGAGGGCGGCGTGCCCGCGGCCGAGCTGGCGGGGCGGCTGTGGGCGCGCTGGCCGGATCTCCTGGCCGTGCGCGGCCGGCCCGAGAGCAGCGTGCGCGACGCGCTGTCGTCGCTCGTGCACCGGGGAGAGGTGCAGATCGTCGGTGGCGCGGGTGGCGTCCTCGCCCCCGGAAGCGGTGTCGCGCAAGCCCCCGGGCGCGTGCCCATCGACCTCGCCGGCGCGGCGGGCGACGACGGCCGCCTGCGAGCGCCGGCGCGCGAGGCCCTGCGGGCGGCGCTCCGGCGCGAGGGCGGCGCGGTGCTTGTCGTCGACGCCGGCGACTCGGGCGCGCCCGTCCGGCCAGAGCGACTGCGTCAGGCCGCCCGGGCGCTGGGCGGCGCGGGACGGGGCTGGCGCATCCTCGGGCGCGGCGAGCGGTCCGTGGCCGTCCTCCGCGCCGGACTGGCGGAGCCGTCCGCGGTCGCCGGGCTCCTGGAGCGCCTGGGCATGCCTGAGGTGGCCCCGCCCCCGCGCGCGGTCCAGGCGTGGCCTTGGCTCTCGCGCCGGCTGGTGGCGCTCGACCCGTCGTCCGTGCCCGCCCCTCCGGACGTCGTCGTCTACCCTCTCGACGTGCGCCCCGGGGCGGCGGCTGAGCGCCCGCTGTGGCTGCGCGCGCGCCTCGGCCCCGAGGGGCGGGCGCTCGCCCGCCTGCGCGGCGAGGCCCGGCGCGGCGTCCTGGCGCATCGCCGCGCGCTCGAGGTGCGGCTTGGGGCCGAGGGCGCCGACCGGCGCGCCCTCGGCCTTCCGGAGGCGCTCCGCTCCGTACGCGGCCCGCTGGGGACGCGCCTCGTTTGCCTGACCGAAGCGCGCGAGCTCCTCTACCTGGACAGCGCCCTCGTGCGCCTGGCCATCGACAGCGGCGCGCTCGAGGGCGTGGCGCTGGCCGGCCGCACGTTCGTGACGGCCCGCTCCGTCGCGGCCTGCCAGGGGGAGCGGAGCCGTCTCGCGGCGGGCCTCGGCGAGCAGCGCCTGAGCACCTTCCAGGCGGCCGCCCTGCTGGCCGTGGCGCCGGCGCGTGTCGCCGCCCTGCTCGGCGCCGAGGGCCAGGCTCCACCCTGGGGCGCCCCCCACTACCGCCGCGCCGACGTCGACGCCGTTCGCCAGTCGCTGTTCGGGCCCGCGGCGGCGGGCACGTCCCGCAAGTAGTCGTACAGATACGGAAACTCGGCGCGCGAGACGAGGGCGACGCCGACGATGTACTTGCGGTGGCGCTCGAGCGTCTTGCGCGTCACCCGGACCCGAGCTTCGAGCGCCTTCATGGGCAGGAGCCGGTGGCTCATGAGGTGGGCGCGCAAGGCGGCGTCGGAGGCCACCAGCCGGCCGGCGGCCAGGGCGTCTCGGCGCGCGTCCCGGTGTCGCGGCGCCACGCGCCACAGCTCGGCAAGGGTCAGGCCGAACTCGCCCAGGCGCTCGGCGTAGCGGGCGATCTCCTCGCGCCGGGCCTCCGCCTCCTCGGCCTCGCGCGCCCGTGCCACGGCCCGCCGGCTGAGGAGCGGTACGTGGCTCTG
>JAKASY010000147.1 GCA_021817625.1 Bacillota bacterium
GCGGCGCCACGTGCCAGTGCAGGTGGCGGTTGCCCTGCTGGCTCCCGAGAGACGCGAGGTAGAGGCGCTCGGTCGGCACCGCCCGCTCCACGGCGCGGCCGACGGCGTGGACCACCGCCATGAGGCGCTGGAACGCCAGGAGGTCGAGATCCCCGACCACGTGCTCGAGGTGACGTCGGGGCGCGACCAGCGTCCGTCCCACGAGTGTCGGCCAGCGGTCGAGAAAGGCGATGAACTCCTCGTCCTCGTAGACGATCTCGTGGCGGTAGGCGGGATCATGGGCCACCGTGCGGCATACGAAGCACGGGCCCTCGAGCACGCGGCGCTCGTAGGCCTCGCGGTCGAACGGCGCGCGCTCCGGCCCGGGGCCATCGCCCGGCGCATCCTCCACCGGTCTGTCCACGGGGCGCACTAGCGAGTGCGGGGAAAGCCGAGGTCGACCGCGCTGGAGGCCGGATCCGGCCAGCGGCTCGTGACCACCTTGGCCCGGGTGTAGAAGCGGATGCCCTCCGGCCCGTAGATGTGGGCGTCGCCGAACAGGGAGTCCTTCCAGCCGCCGAAGGAGTAGGAGCCGACGGGCACGGGGATGGGCACGTTGACGCCGACCATGCCGGCCTCCACGTCGAACTGGAAGCGGCGGGCCGCGCCGCCGTCGCGCGTGAACACCGCGGCGCCGTTGCCCCAGGGGCTGCGGTTCACGAGCGAAAGGGCCTCGTCGTATGTCTGGGCCCGCACCACGCACAAGACCGGGCCGAAGATCTCGTCGCGGTAGCAGTCCATCTCCGGCGTGACCTCGTCGATGAGGCAGGGACCGAGGAAGAAGCCGGGCCTTGCGTAGGCCGGATGCTCTCTGCCGTCGACGACCACCTTGGCGCCCTGGGCGGCGCCGAAGTCCACGTAGGAGGCCACCCGGGCGCGGTGCTCGGCCGTCACGAGCGGCCCCATCTGGGCCTCGGGGTCGGTGCCGGCGGCCACGCGCACGCCGGGCAGGCGGTCCCGGATGGCGGCCACGAGCGCGTCCCCCACGCTGCCCACGGCCACCACCACGGAGATGGCCATGCAGCGCTCGCCCGCCGAGCCGTAGGCGGCGGACACCGCGGCGTCTGCCGCCGCGCGGAGGTCGGCGTCGGGCAGGACGACCATGTGGTTCTTCGCCCCGCCGAGAGCCTGGACGCGCTTTCCGGCCCGCGTCGCCGCCTCGTGGACGCCTCGCGCCACGGGCGTCGAGCCAACGAACGAGACGGCCCGCACGTCGGGGTGGGAGAGGAGGGCATCCACCGCCTCACGGTCGCCCTGAACGACGTTGAACACACCGGGCGGCAGGCCGGCCTCGGCCATCATCTCGGCCAGCGCGAGCGAGGCCGAGGGGTCCTTCTCCGAGGGCTTGAGGACGAACGTGTTGCCGCAGGCGATGGCCGCGGCGAACATCCACATCGGCACCATGGCGGGAAAGTTGAACGGGGTGATGCCCGCGACGACGCCGAGGGGCTGGCGCGTGGACAGGACGTCCACGCCGGTCGACACCTCGTGCGTGAACGCTCCCTGGAGGAGGGTGGGGATGGCGCAGGCGTACTCGATGTTCTCGAGGCCGCGGGCCACCTCCCCGAGGGCGTCGGAGAGCACCTTGCCGTGCTCGGCCACGATCGTCTCCGCGATCGCCCGGCGCCCGGCGTGGAGGCGCTCGCGCAGGGCGAACAGGATGGCGGCGCGCTGGGAGAGCGAGGTCGCGCGCCAGGCGGGCAGGGCGTCGCGCGCGGCCGCGACCGCGCGGTCCACCGTCGACCGGTCGGCGAAGTCGACCTCGCCGGCCTGCTCCCCCGTGGCCGGGTTGAAGACGGGCCCGCGCCGCCCGCCGCCGGCCGCGACCGCCCCGCCGCCGATGTGGTGACCGATGCGCTTCATCGGGTCGCACTCCTTTCCGGCTCGCCCGGCGCTATCCAGCCCGCCAGGTCCATCGCCCGTGCAGGCGGCAGGGCCGGCACGCGGTGGCCGTCCCGGCCGGTCATCGCCTCGTTGGCCACAAGGCTGTTCACCACGGCCTCCTCGACCCCTTGCACCACCGCCTCGCAGAACGGGTCGATGAACCGCCACGGCACGAACGCGAGGCTCGCCAGAGCCTCGGTCGAGTCCGCGGCGCGCAGGCCGTAGGGAGCGAGCGCGCCGGCGTTGGCGGTCGACAGCGCGAGCACCAGGTCGCCGGAGTAGTGCGAGCCCGTGGTGCCCGTGCGGGCGAGCCCCAGGGGGGCCCGGCGTGCGAGCGTCGCGAGCTGGTGCGGGAGGAGGGGGGCGTCGGTGGCGATCACCACGATCACCGAGCCGCTGCCCGGCGGCGCGTCGGCGCGGGCGTCCGCCGGGTCGTCGTCGGCCAGGCGTTCGCCCAGGCGAGCGCCGGCGATGGTGAGCTCGCGCCGTCGGCCGAAGTTGGCCTGCACGAGCACGCCGACGCTCCACTCCCGGCCGGCGAAGGGGACGCGACGGGAGGCCGTGCCCGAGCCGCCCTTGAAGCCGTAGCACACCATGCCGGTGCCGCCGCCCACCGAGCCTTCCTCGATCGGGCCGCCGGCCGCTTCGTCGAGCGCCGAGATGGCCATCGCGGCGGCGACGTGGCCGCGGGCCGGGTCGTTCAGGTAGCCGTCCCACGTCTCGCCGACGACCGGCAAGAGCCAGGCCCGCGCGAGCGCCGGATGGCGGGCGAGCGTCCAGTCCACGACGGCGCGGTGCACCGTGCCCACCGCGTGCGTGCTCGTGATCGCCACGGGCCCCGCGAGCGTGCCGGACTCGCCGATCCAGGAGACGCCCGTCATCTCGCCGTTGCCGTTCTGGCAGTGGAAGGCGGCCGCGACCGGCGTCGCGGCGTCGCCCCGGCCGCGGGGGTGGATGGCGGTGACCCCGGTACGCACCGCCTCCCCCTCGACGCGCGTCGCGTAGCCGACCTCCACCCCGGGGACGTCGGTGATCGCGTTGAGCGGCCCTGCTTCGCCCTGGAAGGGAATCCCCAGGGCCCGAGCGCGCGGCCGCCCCGCGGGCGTGCGCAGGTGCGGGTGCGTCATGTCCTCGCCTCCTCTGTCCGCGGCGGCGCCTCGGTCCCGAGTGCGGGGCGCACGCGGCTAGGCGCCCGCGGCCGGGGGTGCTGTAATGGATGAGGCGCGGCGGGCGCGCGAGGCGCCCGCATCGCAGTCGACCCGCGAAAGGAATGCAGCGATCGTGGCCGAGAGCGCCGACGTTCGGGCCCGCTACCGCCAATACCTCGTTGCCGCTGTCTCGACCTACTACGACGAGGCGGTCGTCCTCACACGTGGCGAGGGCCGCCATGTCGAGGACATGGACGGGCGCCGCTATCTCGACTTCTTCGGCGGCATCCTCACGACCTCCGTGGGCCACGGCCATCCGCGCGTCATGCGGGCGGTCGAGAAGGCCCTCCAGGGGGTCTGGCACACATCGACGCTCTACCCGACGCCCGCCGCCGCCGACATGGCCGAGCTCATGGCCCGAATCGCCCCCTCCGGCCTGACCAAGAGCTACTTCACCTCGAGCGGCACGGAGGCGAACGAGACGGCGGTGATCATGGCCCGCATCTTCACGGGCCGGCGGGAGATCATCACGCTGCGCCACGGCTACAGCGGGCATTCGGCCAGCACCCTGACAATGACCGGCCACGCGCCCTGGAAGACGGGCCTCGAGGGCGTGCCGGGCATCGTGCACACGCCGACCGCCTACTGCTACCGCTGCCCCTTCGGCCGGACGCCTGACACCTGCGGGCTGGAGTGCGCGAAGGAGCTCGAGGAGGTGCTGGAGACCGAGACCACCGGCCATCCCGCCGCCCTGCTGGCCGAGCCGATCCAGGGCGTGGGCGGCTTCATCACGCCGCCGCCCGCCTTCTTCCAGGAGACCGCGCGCATCATCCGCGAGCACGGGGGCCTGTTCATCTCCGACGAGGTGCAGACCGGCTTCGGCCGCACCGGCACGCTCTGGGGCATCCAGGACAGCGGCGTCGAGCCGGACATGATCACGTACGCGAAGGGCGTCGCCAACGGCCTTCCCGCCGCCGGGGTTACGGCGCGGGTCGACATCGCCGACGCGTACAAGGGGCCGGCGGTGTCGACCTTCGGCGCGAACCCGATCGCCATGGCGGCCGCCAAGGCGACCGTCGAGACGATCCTCGAGGACAGTCTCGTGGAGAACAGCCGCGAGCGCGGTCGCGAGCTCAGGGAGGGCCTGGAGGAGCTCCAGGCGCGCTATCCGGCGATGGGCGACGTGCGCGGCCGAGGCCTCATGCAGGCGGTGGAGTTCGTGCGCGAGGGGAAGGCGCACGCGCCCGACCTGATGACGGAGTTCATGGAGCGCACGAAGGACGCCGGCCTGCTCGTCGGGCGCGGCGGCCTCAAGGCGAACGTGGCGCGCATCGCCCCGTCCCTGACCGTGACCCCGGCGGAGATCCAGGACGGCCTAGGCATGATCGGCGAGGCCATGGCCCGCCTGTACGAGCGCCACCCGGAGCTGCCGCGCGCCGGCGCTCCAAGCGTGCAGGCCTGACCGACCGAACGCCCCCGCCGGCCGGGCCTGGTCGCGTGGCATCGACGCGCACCCAGGCGTAGGCTGCGCCCGATCGGCGGATCGCCGCGGCCCGCGCGGGGGTGGTGCGCTTGGACGTCGTGCTTTACGTGCAGCGAGGCTGCGGGCCGTGCCACGAGGCGAGCGCCTGGCTGCGGGCCCGGGGCGTGGACTTCGCGGAGCGCGACGTGGCGCGCTCCCCGGCGTGGCTCCAGGAGCTTCTGGCGCTTGGCTCGCGCGTCACGCCCACGCTGGTCATCTCGGGCCCGGGCGGGCGCACGATCGTCAAGGGCTTTCACCCGGACGACCTGGTCGCGGCATTGGCCGAGCACGAGGACGTGCCGGCCGCCGGCACACACCCATAGGCTTGGGCGCACCGCCAGCGCGGAGGCGGTGGATCCATCGCGGAGGAAGGAAATGGGGGCGACCACCGACAACTCCTGGGCGGCAGGGTAGACTCGTCCGAGCTGGGGGAGACGCTTGTGGGGACCGCCGGGAGCGCCGCTCGCGCCGAGCGGTGGGTCGGCACGGACTGGTGGCTGTTCTGGTCGTTCGCGCTCGGCATGCTCCTCGAGAACTACATCTTCGGCCTGGCGCCGATCGCCACCGGCTGGATCGCCCACCTGCCGGCGGGGCTGAGCGCGCTCATGCTCTCCTGGGCGCCCATCTGGCTGATCATCGGCATCGCCGTGGCCGGACCACTGGCCGATCGCTTCGGCCGCAAGGGAACGTTCTACGTTACGATGGCCCTCTACGCCGTGGGCGGCGTCGGTCTCATCCTCTCCACCGGCTACGTGCCGATCCTCGTGTTCCTGGCCATCCTCCTGTTCGCGGCGGGTGGCGAGATGAACACGATCATGGCCGCCTCGCACGAGATGATGCCAGCCAGGCACCGTGGCAAGGCGATGATGATGGAGCTCAACTTCATCAACCTGGGCGGTCTCATCCTCGGCATCCTCGCGGTCACCACCAAGGCGTGGTCGTCGTCCGAGTCGCTCCAGAAGGTGAGCCTTGGCGTCGCCATCCTGATCGTCCTGGTCATCCTGTTCATCGCCCGCCAGCGGACGCCGGAGTCCCTGCGCTGGCTGGACCGCCACGGCCAGCGCGATCGCGTGAGGGAGGAGGCGGCGCGCTACTACGGCGCCGACGAGGGCGCGATCCGCGCCGAGAACGCCCTCCTCCCCAGGCGCGAGGCCGCCCCGGCGACCAGCCGCGGACCCGCGCTCGGCCTGCGGCTCTACGTCATGCTGGCCATCGCCTTTGCCGGCAGCGCCGGGTTCGGCCTCATGACGTACACGCTCGGGCCGTTCTACTTCAAGAACCTGACCGCCGATATCATCCTCGTCGCCGCCATCGTGGGCTTTGTGTCCGGCTTCTTCGGCCTCTTCGCCGACCGCCTGAGCCGGCGTTGGCTGCTCATGGTCGGCTACACGGGGAGCTTT
>JAKASY010000148.1 GCA_021817625.1 Bacillota bacterium
TGCCCGGCGAGGGCCGCGCGCAGCGCCTCGAGGCTCTGTGCCCGGTCGCGCTCGTAGAAGAACAGCGCGTCGGCCAGCCGGGCCGCAAGCACGCGCTCGTTGCCGTGGCGGACGAGGTCCAGGCGCCGGTCGTCGCCGTTTCGCACGCCGACGAAGGCGTTGGCCAGCCGCCCGTCCGCGCGGCGCACCGGGAACTGGCGCTGGTGGTGGACCATGGGGGTGGTCAGGGCGGCGTCGGGCAGGTCGAGGAAGCGCTCGGGGAAGCGCCCGACGAAAGCCGTGGGCCACTCCACCAGGTCGGTCACCTCGTCGAGAAGGCCGGGCCTGAGCTCCGCCGCGAGGCCCTCGTCCGCCGCCGCCCTGGCGACCGCCGCGGCCACGCGCTCGCGCCGCGCGGCGCGATCGGCGACGACGAACGCGTCCTCCAGGCGCGGCGCGTAGTCGCGCGCGTGGGCGAGCGCCACCGGCCCCGGCGCTAGGAAGCGATGGCCGCGGGACTCGCGCCCCGCGCGCACCGCCGCGAACTCGATCTCGAGCACCTCGCCGTCGAGCAGCGCCACGAGCCACACCACCGGCCGACCGAAGCGCACGCTCTGCGCGCCCCAGCGCATCGTGCGGGAGAACGGCAGGGAGGCGATCACGCCCGCCGCGGCCGCGGGCAGGACGTCGCGCGCGGCCTTTCCGCCGGCCCGCACGGTCGCCATCACGTAGGGGCCCTGCGCGGTCTCGACCACACGCACGGCGGCGGGCTCGACCCCCTGACCGCGGCAGAAGCCGAGCAGCGCCGCCGTGGGGGCGCCCGATGCGTCGTAGGCGCGCTCGCGGCTCGGGCCGCGCACCTCGCGCTCCGTCACCGCCTGCGCGTCGAGGAGCCCCTCCAGCTGGGCCGCGAGACGGCGCGGCGTGCCGTACGCCCGCGCCGCCGCGTCGCCCAGGCCGAGCTCGTCTGCGGCCCGGCGCAGGCCTGCGGCCAGCGCCTCGCTCGCGCGGGCCACGTCCCGGCTCGGGAGCTCCTCCACCCCGACCTCGACAAGCAGTGTGCTCATGCCGGTGCCGCTGCCCCCGCGGCGCGCTCGGCCGGCGCGAGGAGCGGATGGCCAAGCGCCTCGCGCGCCGCCTCGTAGGCGTCGCCGCAGCGCCGCGCCAGGGCGCGGATCTCGGCCACCCGGGCAGTGCGGCGCGCGACGGACTGGATGCCGCGCGCGTCCATCACGTTGAACACGTGCGACGCGTGCAGCACCTGGTCGTACGCCGGCACGTAGAGGCCGCGCACCAGCGTGGCCTCCGCCTCGGCCACGGCGTCCGCATAGGCGCGCTCGAGACGCTCGGGCGACGCGGCCTCGAACACGTACGCCGACTGCTGCGCTTCCTGGTCGGCGAACAGCTCGCGCAGCGTGAGGCCGCCGCCGTACTCGACGTCGAACCAGTTGTCGACGCCCTGCAGGTAGGCGGCGATGCGCTCGAGCCCGTAGGTCATCTCCACCGTCACGGGCCGCACCTCTCGCCCCGCCATGCCCTGGAAGTAGGTGAACTGGCTGATCTCGAGCCCGTCCATCCAGACTTCCCAGCCGATGCCCCAGGCTCCTTGGGTCGGCGCCTCCCAGTTGTCCTCGACGAACCGGATGTCGTGGTCGCGCGCGTGAAGGCCCACGGCCCGCAGGCTGTCGAGGTAAAGCTCAGTGGAGCCCGCGGGCGAGGGCTTGAGGATCACCTGATACTGGTGGAAGCGATAGAGGCGGTTGGGGTTCTCGCCGTAACGCGCGTCGGCCGGGCGGCGCGACGGCTCGACGGAGGCCACCCGCCACGGCTCCGGCCCCAACGTGCGGAAGAACGTGAACGGGCTCAGCGTGCCCGCCCCCTTCTCGGTGTCGTACGCCTCCACGAGGAGGCAGCCCTGACGCACCCAAAAGCGCTCCAGCGCATGCACGAGATCCTGAAACGTCAACGTGCGCCCTCCTTGCCACAAGGCCCGCGGCCGTGAGAACTACGTTACCATCGGCCGCCGAGGGCGGGCAAACCACCGAGGCAGGGAGGCCTGGCGCCGGGCGCGAACCCCCTGGCGAGCCGGCGTACGGTGTCTCAACCAATCGGACCTACGGGTCCTTGCGCACCGTGGGCGCCGGCGCCTTCGCGCCCATCGCCAGGACCGACTCGTAGAAGGCGGCGCTCTTGATAGGGCGGTCGGCGGCATGGGCGACGAGGGCGCATACGGCCTGGCGCATCTGCGCCCGCACGGTCGCGGGCAGGCTCAGGATGCGCACCGCGGCCGCCCGACCCTCGGACAGGCGCGCGAGCGCCGCCACGCTCGCCGCGCCCAGCGGCTGCCCGCGGCCGGCGCAGTCCGCCGCCACGACGCCACCCAGCTCGACGCTGAGGGCGTAGGGGCCGCCGTCGAGGGCGCGGCCGCAGGCGGCGCACGCGCGCCAGTTCGGGCCGTAGCCGAGAAGCGCCAGAAGGCGCTCGAGCACGAACGTGAGCGCCAGCTCGGGCTCGGCCTCGCTCGCCACGAACTCGAGCCCCCCCACCACCAGCGGGTAGAGGCCGGTCGTGACGTCGCCGGCCGGCACCAGGGCGTCGACCGCCTCGGCCAGCACGCATGCGGCGGCGAAGCGCTCGAGGTCGCTGCGCAGGGCGCGGTAGGGCTGGGCGTGCGCCGCGCCGGTGACGGTGGCCCGCCGCGTGCCGCGGTAGAGCATGACCTCCACGGTGGAGAACGGCTCAAGCGATCCCGCCAGGCGGCTCGTGACCTTGCGCGCGCCGCGCACCTGGGCGACCACCTTGCCCTGGGCGCGCGTGAGCAGGACGACCTCGCGGTCGGCCTCGGCCGTATCGCGGCTGAGGAGAACCACGGCCTCGCTCCGCTCCACCTGCGCCATGCCCTGCGCCTCCAGTTAAGAACCGTGCAAGCCGGACAGCCTACGAGCGGGGGTGACGCGTGTGCATCTGCGTTCCGTATTCGCCGCGCCAGCCGCGGCGCTCATCGCCCTGGCGCTGTGCGGCTGCGGCGCGACGCCCGGGGCGGCCGGCCCCGGCGCGGGCGCGACCCGCTCGGCCGTCGGCACCGGCAAGGGGGCCGTGAACAAGACCGGCGCGAACGCGCGCCGGATGGCCGGATCGCTCAAGGGCGCCGCCGGCACCAAGGTCAAGGGCACACCCGCGGGCGGGGGCAGCGCGACCGGGACAGGAAAGGGCGCACTGAACAAGGCGGGCACCAACGCCCGCAAGGCCGCAGGCTCGGTGAAGGGCACGGCCGGCAAGATGGCTGGCCCGACCGCTGGCGTGGGCAAGGGCGCGGCGAACACGGGCACGAGCAAGGGAGGCGCGAAGGGCACCAAGGGTGGCGCGAAGGGCACGCCCACCGGCGGCCAAAGGGGCGGCCGGCGCGGCGCGACAACGGGCAAGGGCGCAGCGGGACGCGCGGGCGCGCCCGCTGCCGCCACAGCGCCGACGAGCATCACGCCCGCCATGGCCGCGCAGGGCAAGACCCTGTACACCGCGATGAACTGCGGCAGCTGCCACGGCCCGCAGGGAAGCGGCACGAGCGCCGCCCCGGCGGTGAACGGCACCGGCAGCGCCCCGATCCTCGCAACCTACCCGACCCCAGACGCGCTGGCCACGTTCATCCACCAGAACATGCCGCTCACCAACCCGGGCAGCCTGACCGCCACCCAGGCGGACGAGCTCGCAGCCTACATCTTCTACACCCTCAACCATCACTCGTAGGCCCGCCCCCGCCGCGGCGCCGCCGGCCGCGCCGACCCTGGCGCGCCGCAAGCCCGTCCCCGGCCTCGGGCGCGCCACCCAGCCGCCGCTGCCAGCGCAAGGTGCGGCGGCTGGGCCCGTCTCGGCCCGAACGTGCGCTCGCGTCCTCCGCGGGCCGCCGGCGCGCGCCGCGACTCGCCGACCTCGGCCAGCGCGCCATGAGCGCTCCGGCCACCGCCACCGCGGCCACGGCGAGGAGTGCGGCCATGGCGCCCCGGCTCACGCCCAGGCGGAGAAGGTTCGCCGCGAGCTCGCCCACCACCCCGGCAGCGGCCAGCACGGCCAGAAGGCGCGCGGCGGCCGCCAGCGTCCCGCGCAGCCGGTCGCTGCCGCGCGAGCGATCGACCCGCCTCGGCCGCGGGTCCGCATCCGGGGGCGCGCCGCCCGCGCCGCTCTCGCTCATGGCCTCCCTCCGCCTGAGCCAGTTCGACGCCCCGCGCCGCCCCCCTGTGCCGGCGCGCGCTCTGGCCACAGGGTGCCAGCGCCCAAGAGGGCCAGAAGCAGCACCCAGGCGCCGGCCGCGATGGGCGAGGCGCGCCGGAAGGCCTGCCAGCAGGCGCCAAGGTCAGGCACCAGCACGACGAGCGCCAACGCCGCCGCCGCCAGCGCGGCCACCAGCACGGCGCCCGCCGCGCTGTCCTTCGCCGCCGCAGCGAGCGGGTGGCGCCCCGGCCCGATGCGGTCGACCGTGTACTCGACCGCGCTGTTCATCGCCTCCATGGCCAGGACGCTACCGCAGGCCATGACGACCAGGCCGATCCGCCAGGCGCCGCCCTCCGCCAGGGCGGCGCTCAGGGCCAGGTCGGCCAGCGTCGCCTCGATGCGCGCGTTGCCGCTGCCCTGGTAGACAAGGCGCACGCCGCGCGCTGCGACCCGGGCCCGCCGGCCGAAGCGCGCGATGGCGGAGGCGCCGAGAACGGACATCTAGGCGTCGCGCCCGAGCCCAAGGGGGCCCAGGACCGCTTCCGCCCGGCCCATCATGCGTGCCTCGTCGGGCGGCGTCTCGTGGTCGTAGCCCAGAAGGTGAAGCGTTCCGTGCACGGCCAGGAAGGCCGCCTCGCGCTCGAGGCTGTGGCCGAAGGCGCGCGCCTGGCGCGCCGCCACGGTGAGCGCCACGACCACGTCGCCGAGCGGCTCGGGCGCCGGTCCCTCGGGCTGGGCCAGGGCCGGCCCCTCCCGCTGGGAGAAGGAGAGCACGTCGGTCGCCCGGTCGATGCCGCGGTAGGCGCGGTTCAGGGCGCGCATGCGCTGGCCGCCGACGAACGTCAGGGCGAGCGTGAAGCGCTCGGCGCCGTCCGCCCGCAGGGCGGCCTCGCACGCCGCCGCGGCGCGGCGTGCGAGGGCGTCGATCCGGGCGCCGCCGCCCAGGCGCGCCACCGCCTCGGCGGGCACCTCCACCGCCACGTCGACCATCTCTGTCCCTCCCGGCACGTTACGTGGCCTCGCGCGGCCGCTCGGCGGCGGCCGGGCCCGGGGGCGGCGGCGCTCCGTCGCCCCCGAGCTCGATGCCCTCGGGAAGGCCGCCCTCGTTGTCCGGGTAGGGCACGCGGCTGTGGAACACGCCCGACAGCACCTGCGTGAAGGTGGCGGCGATCGTATCGAGATCGCGCAGCGTGAGCTCCGCCTCGTCCAGCTGGCCGTCGCTGAGCCGCTCACGGATCAGCGCCCGCACGCGCGCCTCGATGCGCTGCGGCGTCGGCTTGGGCAGGGCGCGCACCGCCGCTTCCGAGGTGTCCGCCAGCATGATGATGGCCGCCTCGCGCGACTGGGGCTTGGGTCCGCCGTAGCGAAACTCCGCCTCGTTCGGCCCGGTCGCCCCGTCGCCGGCGGCCGCCGCCTGGTCGCGCGCCTTCTGCCAGAAGTACTCGACCCGCGTCGTGCCGTGGTGCTGGGCGATGAGGTCGAGCACCTGGGACGGGAGCGCGGCCTCGCGTCCGATCACCACCCCGTCCTTGACGTGCGACATGATGATCAGGGCAGAGAGGGAGGGCGAAAGCCGGTCGTGGGGGTTCGCTGCGCCGAACTGGTTGTCGACGAAGAAGAACGGTCGCTGCAGCTTGCCGACGTCATGGTAGAAGGCGCCGACCCGACACAGGAGCCCGTTTGCGCCCACCGCCTCCGCCGCCGCCTCCGCCAGGTTCGACACGACCACGGAGTGGTGGTAGGTGCCGGGCGCCTCCATGAGCAGGCGGCGCAGGAGCGGCTGGTTTGGGTAGTCGAG